>DATNBJ010000277.1:0-4932 GCA_035572055.1 Thermoleophilaceae bacterium
ACGATCTACGACGAGGCGGACTCGCTGCGACTAATCAAGCAGTGCATGGACGAGCTCGACATCGACCCGAAGCGCTTCACGCCGCGGGCGATCAAGCGCCAGATCTCGGACGCCAAGAACCAGCTCATCGACGCCTCCGCCTACCGCGTGAAGGTCAGCTCGTTCTTCGAGCAGACCGCGGCGGACGTGTACGAGCTGTACGAGCAGCGGGCGCACTCGATGAACGCGATGGACTTCGACGACCTGCTGTTTCGCTGCGTCGACCTGTTCCGGCTCTACTCGGAGGTGCTCGGGCGCTATCAGCACCAGTTCCGCTGGCTGCTCGTGGACGAGTACCAGGACACCAACCGGGCGCAGTACGTCTGGCTGCAGCTGCTCGCGGACAAGCACCACAACCTCTGCGTGGTCGGCGACGACGACCAGTCGATCTACCGCTTCCGCGGCGCCGACGTGCGCAACATCCTCGATTTCGAGGACGACTTCCCGGACACCGCCGTGGTCAAGCTGGAGCAGAACTACCGCTCCACGCAGACGATCCTGTCGGCCGCCAACGCGGTGGTCTCGAACAACCGGGCGCGCAAGTCGAAGCAGCTCTGGACCGACCTCGGGCAGGGCGATCCGGTCCACGTGCGCGAGCTCGAGGACGAGCACGCCGAGGCCCGCTTCGTGGTCAATGAGATCGAGCGGATGGTGGACGAGGGCGGCTCGCGCGACGAGGTGGCCGTCTTCTACCGGACCAACGCGCAGAGCCGCGTGCTCGAGGACATGCTCACGCGCTACAAGCTGCCCTACCAGGTCATCGGTGGCACGAAGTTCTACGAGCGGGCCGAGATCAAGGACGCGATGGCGTACCTGACGCTGCTCGTGAACCCGCAGGACGTGGTGGCGTTCCAGCGGATCGTCAACTCGCCGCGGCGGGGGATCGGCAACACCACGCAGGCGCGGATCGTGGGGCACGCGAACACGATCGGCGAGGCGGTCTGGGACGTCGCGGCGCGGCCCGAGGAGATACCCGGGCTGGGCTCGGCCGCCGTGAAGGCGGTCGAGCGGTTCATGTCCGTGATGGAGCGGCTGCAGGAGCGGGTGGAGACGGCGTCCGTCGGCGATCTCCTGCGCGAGACGCTCGACGAGTCGGGTTATCTCGAGGCGCTGCAGGCGGAGCGCACGATCGAGGCGCAGGGGCGGATCGAGAACCTCGAGGAGCTGGTGGGCGTGGCGCGCGAGTACGACGCGTCGGCCGAGGAGCCGTCGTTGGAGGAGTTTCTCCAGCAGATCGCCCTGTTCTCGGATCAGGACTCGCTGCGCGACGACGAGGGCACGGTCACCCTCATGACCCTTCACAACGCCAAGGGGCTCGAGTTCCCGGTGGTGTTCATCATCGGCTGTGAGGAGGGCGTGTTCCCGCACGGCCGCGCGGTGGAGTCGGGCGACCTCGAGGAGGAGCGGCGGCTCTGCTACGTCGGCATCACGCGCGCCAAGCGCGAGCTCTACCTGAGCTTCGCCCGCTCCCGGTCGCTGTTCGGCGGCCGCGACTGGAACCTGCCTTCGCGCTTCCTCGACGAGATCCCGGTCGAGCTCACCGACCGCGAGGAGCAGCCACCGGCCAAGCGGCCGTACAAGTTCTCCAGCACCTGGGACGACCAGCCGGCGTCTCGCCCCGAGCCGACCCCCGGCGCATCGTTCTCGCTCGGCGACGACGTGGTCCACGCGAGCTTCGGCGAGGGAGTCGTCGTCGGAGTGGAGCCTGGTGGCATAGTTGTCGTCCGCTTCGCCGGCGACGGCGCCGAGAAGAAGCTGATGTCGGACTACGCGCCTCTGAAGAAACGATGATCATCGACGGCAAGGCTGTTGCGGCTGACGTCCGCGCGCGGGTGGCCGCCGAGGTCGAGGAGTTCGCGGCCGAGCACGGGTTCCGGCCCGGGCTTGCCACCGTGCTCGTCGGCGACGACCCCGCCTCGCACGTCTACGTGGCCAACAAGCGGAAGGCGAGCGAGGAGGTGGGGATCAACTCGATCCACCACGAGCTGCCGGGCGACACGTCGCAGGCGGACCTGGCGGAGCTGCTGGCGTCGCTGAACGCCGACGACGCGGTCAGCGGCATCCTGCTGCAGCTCCCGGTGCCGGATCAGATCGACGGCGACGCGATGACCCAGCTGATCGATCCGCTGAAGGACGTGGACGGGCTCACGCCGTTGAGCGCCGGCCGGCTGTTCCAGGGGCTCGAGGGACTGGTGCCCTGCACTCCCGCGGGTGTGATGGAGCTGCTGCGTGTAGCGGGCGCCGAGCTCTCCGGGGCCGAGGCGGTAGTCGTCGGGCGTTCGAAGCTGGTGGGCAAGCCGGTGGCGGCGCTGCTGCTGGCGGCGAACGCGACGGTCACGCAGTGCCACTCGAGGACGCGCGACCTCGCCGCGGTGTGCAGCCGCGCCGACGTGCTGATCGCGGCGGTGGGGGTTCCCAAGCTGGTGGGACCGGATCACGTCCGCGAGGGCGCGATCGTGATCGACGTGGGCATCCACCGCACCGACGACGGCCTCGTCGGCGACGTCGACTTCGACGCCGTGAAGGACAAGGCCGCCGCGATAACGCCCGTCCCCGGCGGCGTGGGCCCGATGACGATCGCCATGCTCCTGGTGAACACGCTGAAGGCGGCGCGCCTCCAGCAAGCGGCACCCGGAGTGCCCGCCTAGCGCTAGCCTGCGGCCCGTGAACCTCAGGAGGGTGGCGCCGGGCGACTGGGCAGTCGGCGTCTGCGGCGCGGTGCTGATCGGGTCGTTGTGGCTGCCGTGGTATCGGGGTGTGGGGCAGGACCTGAACGCCTGGCGGGCGTTTGCCGTGAACGACGCGATCTTCCTCGCCGTCGGCGCGATGGGGATCGGGCTGGTGGTCGCCACGGCATCGCAGTCGTCGGGAGCCGTGCCCATCGCCCTCTCGGTCTTCACCTCGCTCGGCGGCATGCTGGCCGCGATCCTCGCGGTCGTCCGGCTGATCTGGCCGCCGGGCGGCGCCGATCGGCTGGCCGGCGTTTGGATCGGCACCGCCGGCGCCGTGGCCCTCGCGGTCACCTCACTGCTGGCCCAGCGGAGCGAGCGCTTCGGCGCCCAGGGAATGGCGCAGGTCGAGGTCACCACGCTGCCGGCACCACACGGGGACAACGCGTGACCTTCGAGCGCCTCACGATCGGCGACGCCATCGCCTGGATCGCGGCTCTCGCGCTGCTGCTGTTCACGGCGGTCGACTGGTACAGCACCGTTCAGGGCAACGAGGCCCGGCAGATCCAGCACGACGTCACGCCGCAGGGCGCGCTGGGCGGCGACGTGGCCCGCGACATCCAGCAACAGGCCAACGAGACCGCCAACGGGGACGAGAAGAACCTCTGGCAGGAGCACCGGGCGATCGACCGGCTCATCCTCGTCGTGCTTCTCGGCGCCGCGTTTGCAGCGGCGGCGGCGGCCGCCCTGCGCGTGGCCGACAGGCGCTTCAAGGGCTGGCTCACGCCGAGCGCCGTCGCAGCGCTGCTGGCGGCGGCGGGCGCGCTGCTGGTGCTCTACCGCCTTGGCAACCAGCCCGGCGACGATGCCGCCACCACGCTGAAATCGGGACCGTGGCTGGCGCTGGCGGCGCTCGGGGTGCTCGGGTTCGGCGCCTCGCTCGCGGCGAAGGCCGAGCGCGACGGCAGGGCCTGGAAGGACGAGCCCGAGGCTACGCCAGCTCCGACGCCAGCGACGCCGCCACCCGGCGCGCAAACGCCATGATCGTGACCATCGGATTCACCCGCAGCGACGTGGGGAAGAGGCTCCCGTCGGCGATCCAGAGCCCGGGCACGTCGTGCGTCTGACCGCTCGGCGCGACCACGGAGCGATTCGGATCTGATCCCATCCGGGCGGTGCCCATGGGATGGAACGCCTCGAGCCGCAGCTCGTGCGGCCGGAAGCGGCCCTGGTCGATGACGCGCCCCTGCTCGCCGGGCCGCAGCGTCCCCACGCGGCCGATCTGCGGATAGACCTCCCGCGCGCCGGCCGCGAAGTGCACGTCGGCGGCCCGCGCGATGCCGAAGCGGAGCGCGGCCGCGTCGTCGTCGGTGAGCTTGTAGGTGATGCGGGACCGCCGGCCCCGCACGGCCACGCGCCCCTCGGAGCGGTCGGACAGATGGACGCCGATCACACCCAGGTGACCGAAGCGCTCGAGCCGCTCCTTGAACGCCGCGCCGGCGCCGGGCAGCCACTGACCGCCGAACGACAGCGGCGTGAACGTCGCCTCGAGGAACAGCCCGCGGTCGTTCCACTCGTCCACCGCCCAGCTCTGCATGACACCGTCCCAGCCGCGGACCGGCTCGTCGTAGACGGCGCCGACCCAGCACGCGGGGTGGATCCGCAGATGCCGCCCGACGAGGCCCGAGGAGTTCGCCAGCCCCTGTGAGAGCAGCAGCTCCGGCGTGCCCAGCGCGCCGCCCGCCAGCACGACGGCCCGCGCGCGAACCTCGTAACCCCCGGAGCAGCGCACGCCCACCGCGCGCCCGGACTCGACGATGACCTCCCGCACCTTCGTCCGCGCCCGAATCCGGCAGCCGGCCGCCACCGCGCGCGGCAGCTCCGACACGTGCATCGCGCGCTTGGCGTCGATCGCGCAACCCGTGGGGCAGCTCGCGCAGCACACCACGTCACCCGCGTTGCGGGCAATCGGATGGTTGGAGGCGCCGAGCGCCTCGGCGCCGATGCGGCACAGCTCGGCGTTCCGCCCCACGCGGCCGGCGGGAAGCGGCGTGACGTCGAGCGCCCGCTCCACCTCCTCGAACTCGCCGTCGAGCTCGGTGGCCCAGCCGATCCCGTACTCCTCGCGCCAGCGTGCGAGCACGTCGACCGGCCCGCGGAAGCAGGTGCCCGAGTTGATCACGGTGGTGCCGCCAACGCAGCGGCCGACCGGCATCGGGATCGC
>DATNBJ010000278.1:0-2889 GCA_035572055.1 Thermoleophilaceae bacterium
TCGTCGGCCATAGCGGGCTACGAGCCTACCTGGAAGTGGTTGAGCACCATTGGGGTTACGTCCTCTATCGACCACTGGGCCGGGGCGGCATCTCGCGCGGGCTCCGTGCCCGCAAAGAGGAGGACTCCAAGCGAATCGCCCCTGTGGAGCGACCCGTGGCTTCCGCCGCCCACGTGGTCGGTACCGCCCCAGTCTACGAACTCCTGCCCGGGTTTTGCGTTTGTCAACACGTCACCCGAGTTAGGGCAGGTTAAGGAGGCCCAGAGCCTGCCCAGCGGATCCGGATAGGTGTCGCTGGTCATCCGCCCGTCCTCGATTTCAAGCTCGAGCGTGTCGAGATCCCCCTCAACGCTCCAGGTGCGCCCGCGGAGGTCCTCGAGCTCGCCGCCCGGAGCGAAGCGCAGCTCGCCGCGCGGGCTCCACACCGCCGCCTCCTCGCCGGCCAGGCGCACCACCATGTCGAGTCCGTCGACCTTCCGGAGATCGCGCGCCACGCGCTCGGCCACCTCCTCGCGCTTCTCGGGGTCGAGCGCGTAGACCATCGCCGACCGCGCAGCCGGGCAGACGGCGATCTCGGCGCCGTCGTTCGGGTTCTCGCCCGGCAGGAGAACCTCCCAGCCGCCGAGCGCGTCCGACAGGTTCACCCGCTCCTCGATGCTCGTCTGCGAGTGGTCCGACATGACGATGACCGCGTGCTCGTCGAGGAAGCGCTCGGGGCCGCCGCCGGCGTGCATGATGCGCTCGAGCTCGCGGTCGGCCGCGGCGATCGAGCTGACCTGCGCGTACGGCCCGTACCGGTGCGAGTACGTGTCGTTGTCGGGAAGCGAGAAGAGCAGGAAGTCGAAGAGGTCGTTCTCCACGAGGTAGGAGCCCACGCAGCCGGTGTGCTGGTCGCGCAGCCCGGGGCGGCCGAGCATCGAGCGGCAGGGCGTGCGCCGCGACGCGAACAGGTCGGCGTAGAACAGCTCGGTGGGCCCGTAGACCGCGTGCGTGAACTGGGCGGCGCGCGCGATCGCCGGGTAGATGCCGTCCTCCGCCAGCTTGTGGCGGGTGCGGCCGCGGTAGATCAGGTAGGTGGTGCAGGCGGTCCTGAAGCCGGCGTCCTCGAGCCCCTCGTAGACGGTCGGCGTGGCCCGGCTCAGGTGGGCCATGTTCATGTTGTAGACCGTGTCGTACAGCGAGCGGCGAATGCCGAATGCGCGCGAGGCCTGCATCGACGAGCCGTATTCCACGTAGCGGTGCTCACCGCGGTGGTACCAGTTCATCGAGGGGATGTGGTGCCGGTCCACCGGCGCGCCGGTGGTGATGCTGGACGAGGCCACCGGCGTGACCGACGGGTAGCAGGACACGCAGTCGCGCACGTACGTGCCGCGCTCCATCACCGCCCGCAGCGCCGGCGCCCTGCCCTCCGCGAGAGCGCGGTCGAGCATCTCCGGCTTGAGCGAGTCGATGACGGCGAGGACGAGCTTCTTCGGCCTGCCGGTTTGACTCATCTCAGGATGCGCAGGCCCTCGTACTTGCGTGTGTCGCCCTTGCGGCCGGTCATCAGCAGCAGGGCGAAGGCGGCCAGCGCCAGGAACGAGATCGGGGGAATGAGGATCGCGAGACCCGCCAGCACGAGGGCGATGATGTCCGCGTAGACGAAGAGGAGCATCGCGGCGGACTCGTCGAGCCGGCGGCGGGTGCGCTGGAGCAGGCCTGCCACGGCGGCGAAGCCGAGCAGCGCGCACGCGACTCCGGCGATGAGCCCCGGCCAGCTCTTGTGGCCCGTGTCCGCCAGCGAGCCGGCGAACAACAGCGCGCCGAACACGAGGCCCGCGAGGCCGAGGCCGCGCTCGACCCGGCGGTCGCCCGGCCGCGAGATCTCGATCAGGTACGCGAGCACCGCCAGCACGAACATCAGCGCGAGCCACCAGATGCTCTCGAGGAACCTGAAGTCCGTCCCGGTGAAGTCGAGTCCGAGGTCGCCACGGGCGAGCGCGCCGGCCAAGAGCGGCGGCAGGAACGGACGTACTCCGCTCGAGCCGGCAAGGCCGGCTCCCTGTCCGATGTCCATGAAGAGGCTCACGCGCGCGGGTCGGTAGGCTCCGAGACGGGCCATGACGATAGAGGACCATCCACGCGGTGCCGCGGGGAGGGGACACGGAGGCGGGAGCGAACGACCTCCCATGGGGCCGACGCGATCCACATCGCGCGACCTCGAGCGCTACGCGAGCCTCTTCGCCTCTCGCACTCGGGTGATGAAGTCCTCGGCGATGCGGGACCTTATGGCGGTCACCGCGCGACCCGAGGTCATCTCGCTCGCGGGCGGACTTCCGGACACGAGCACCTTCCCGCCGAACACGTTCGCCGACGTCGCCTGCCGCGTTGCCGCCGAGGCCTGCGCCAAGGCGCTGCAGTACGGGCCCACCGAGGGCCTGCGCGAGACGATGGCGTGCATCGCCGAGGTGATGCGCTCGGAGGGCACGCGCGTGGACGTGGACGACATGGTCATCACCACGGGCGGCCAGCAGGGCATCGACCTGGTGACGAAGACGCTGATCGACCCGGGGGACGTGGTGGTGGCCGAGGCGCCCACCTACCCGGGCGCGGTGCCGACCTTCTCCTCCTACCAGGCGGACGTGGTGCAGGTGGAGATGGACGCAGACGGCATGCGCGTGGACCTGCTGGAGCAGACGCTCGACCGGCTCGAGAAGGAGGGGCGGCGCCCGAAGTTCATCTACACGGTGCCGACGTTCCAGAACCCGGCCGGGGTGACGATGTCGCTCGCGCGCCGGCGGCGGCTGGTCGAGATCGCACACCAGCGCGAGCTGCTCGTGCTGGAGGACAACCCGTACAGCCTGCTGCGCTACGAGGGCGAGGCCGTGCCGTCGCTGTATTCGCTCGACG
>DATNBJ010000279.1:0-9164 GCA_035572055.1 Thermoleophilaceae bacterium
CGCCACCGCATCCTCGTGATCGCCAACCAGACGGTCACGGGGACCGAGCTGCGCCGCGAGATCGCCGAGCGCGCGGGGACCCAGCCGGTCGTGCGCGTCGTCGCCCCGGTACTGCCGACGCGCGCGCACTACATCACCTCCGACATCGATGACGAGCTGCGCGAGGCGCAGGGCCGGCTGGCCGGCGAGCTGGTCGAGCTGGAGCGCGGCGTCGCCCTGGCGCTGCCAGGCGGAGACGGCGAGCAGCTCAGCGGTGAGGTCGTCTCCGCGCTCGATCCGAGCTTTCGCGCCCAGGAGCTGAGCTTCATCGTCGCCCAGGTGGGCACGAACATCGACTTCGCCGCGGCGGCCGAGCGGCGGAGCTGGCTCGACCGCCTGGCGGGCCGCCAGCCCAAGGGTCTCTCGACCACGCTGTCGGCGGCGCAGGAGCGCGCCGGGTCGTTCACCGAGCGGGAGGCGGTGTGGCTGCAGAACAGCGTGCGCGGGGCGGTGGGCCTCGGCCTGGCGGTGCTGGTGTCGAAGGTCGCGAGCGTGGACCACGCGTTCTGGGTCGTGCTCGGCACGCTGTCGGTGCTGCGCTCGAACGCGCTCAACACCGGGCAGAACGTGGTGCGCGGACTGGTCGGCACGATCGTGGGATTCGTCGTGGGCGCGGGACTGGTCTCCCTGATCGGGACGAACACGACCCTGCTCTGGTTCCTGCTTCCGCCCGCGGTGCTGCTCGCGGCGCTCGCTCCGGCAGCGGTCTCCTTCGCCGCCGGCCAGGCGGCGTTCACCCTGACCCTCCTGATCCTGTTCAACATCCTCCAGCCCGAGGGCTGGCGGGTCGGGCTCGTGCGGATCGAGGACATCGCGCTGGGCAGCGCCGTGAGCCTCTGCGTGGGCCTTCTGTTCTGGCCACGCGGGGCCGGCGCCGCGCTCGGCCGGGCGCTGGCCGACGCCTACGCCGCCAGCGCGGGCTACCTGGCTCGCGCGGTGGAGTACGGGGCGAGTCGCTGCGACGGCGGGGCGTCGCCGCCCTCGCCCGCGCCGGACGCCGGCAGCGCGGCCGCCGCGGCGCGCCGCCTCGACGACACGTTCCGCAGCTACCTGGCCGAGCGGGGAGCGAAGCCGGCCGCGATGGCCGACGTCGCGACGCTCGTGACCGGCGTGGCCGGCCTGCGGCTGGCGGCCGACGCGGTGCTCGCCCTCTGGCAGCGAGAGGACTCGGCGGCGGGCGACCGCACCGCCGCCCGGCGCGAGCTGATGGCCGAGGCCGGGCAGATCAGCGATTGGTACGACGCGCTGGGCGCCAGCCTGATCCGCCAGGCCGCCGTGCCAGAGCCGCTCTCGGTCGACGGGCAGGCCGACGCGCGCCTGGTGGAGGCCGTGCGCAACGACCTGCTCAGCCCGAACGGCGAGGCCACCGCCACCGGCGTGCGGGTGATCTGGACCGGCGATCACCTCGACGCCACGCGCCGGCTCCAGGACACGCTGGTGGGACCGGCGCGCGCGGCGACGTCGTAGCTACTCGCCGATCTCCTCGATCACCTCGTACACGCCGGAGATGTGGTCGTTCTCGACGAACGCCGAGAGCGCGTCCACGCGCGCGTTCTCCTCCGCTTCGTGCTCGCCGCGCCAGCGGTGCCAGTCGTCCTTGGTCATGTCGAAGATGCCGAACGAGATCACCTCGTCCTCGTCGCGCATGTTGCGCGCGTGGTAGACCCGCTGCAGTCCGGGCGGGTGATCGCCGTCGCCGGGATCCCACGCGCGGCGGAACTGGTCCCATGCGCCTGGCTTGAGGCGGCGGGCGGAGAAGAGCACGAGCATATGACTACCTCCTGGTCGATCGCGAAGCGTCGCGAGAGTTTTCCACCCCGGCCACGTCGATGGCCAGCTCGCGCAGGCGCTGGAGGGTCGGCAGGCTGTCGCCGCGGCGCCACGCGAGCGCGATCCCCATCGTGGGCTCGGGCGGGGCGAACCTCCTGTACACCGCGCCCGGGATGCGCAGGCTCTTCGACCGCTCGAGCATGATGAACGAGATGCCGGCGCCCTCGGCCACGGCAGAGACGATGCGCTCCTCCTCGGGCTCGGTGCGGTCGATCGGCGGCCAGGGCGGGTCGCCGAACACCTCGCGGCGCACCTCGCGCCAGGCGCCCGGGCCGTGGTTCTCCGGCCACCACACGAGCGGCTCGCCGTGCATGTCGCGCGGGCGCACGCGCGAGCGCTTAGTCAGCGGGTGGCCCTTCGGCAGCACGCAGACCATCGGCTCGCGGCCCAGCACGAGCGCCTCGAGACCGGGCTCTTCCAGCGGCGGGCGCACGAAGCCCGCGTCGATGTCGCCCGCCAGGAGCTGCTCGACGTGGATCATCGTGCTGCCCACGCTGAGGTCCACGTCCACCTCCGGGTAGCGCGCTCGATAGGCATCCACGATCGCCCCGGCCACCCCGCCGGTGAGCGAGCGCGTGAGGCTCACGCGCAGGCGGCCGCGCACGCCGGCGCCCGTCGCGCGGGTGACCGTCGCCGCGTGCTCGGCGCGCGACAGGAGCTGACGGGCCTCGGGCAGCAACGCCGACCCGGCGGCGGTGAGGGAAGCCCCGCGGCGGTTGCGCTCGAACAGCGGCGTGCCGAGCTCGGCCTCCAGCGTGCGGATCTGCTGGCTGACGCTCGGCTGGGCGAGGTGCAGGCGCTCGGCGGCGCGCCGGAAGTGCAGCTCCTCGGCCACGGCCACGAACGTGGTGAGCTGCCGCAGCTCCATCGCGCCATGATAGGCGCCGCCTTTCACAGATGCGAGCTTTGCCCCTTGATCGCGAGCCGTCGCGGGACCTAACTTGCCGGTGATGGCCGCCGGCTTCCAGAGCCCCTTCGAGGTGCCCGCGCCCGACGGCGTGGGCGGCTGGGAGTCGATGTACCCCTACTACGCGCTCTTCAGCGAGGAGCGACGCGAGGGCGAGGAGCTGCGCGGCTGGTTCCGGGACGGCATGCACTTCCCCGAGCCGATGTACCCGTTCGACTTCGTCACCGCCGACTCGCCCTACCTCTGTCTCGGCCAGGCCAACTCGCGCATCTTCCTGGTGCCGCCCGCGCTGGGCATCGACCACCGCGTGCTCTACGGCTGGGTCTACATGAGCGCCAACGGCGTCGCCGACCCGGAGGAGATCGGCCGCCGCGCGCAGGAGTTCGAGAAGCGCGCGGGCCACTACTTCCAGAACTGGGACGAGCTCTACGGCCGCTGGCAGGGCAAGGTCGAGGAGGAGATCAGGGGCATCGAGTCACTCGAGGTGCCGGATCTGCCCGAGTGGGAGGACGAGGCGGTGGTCATGGAGGGCCGCGGGCTCGGCTCGAGCCACACGCTGCTCATCGCGTACAACCGGCTGCTCGAGTCGATCGACCGCATCTGGCAGTACCACTTCGAGTTCCTCAACCTCGGCTACGCCGCCTACCTCGTCTTCTACCAGCAGTGCAAGGAGGCGTTCCCGGACATCGCGGACCAGACGATCGCGAAGATGGTCTCGGGCGTGGATGTGGTGCTGTTCCGGCCGGACGAGGAGCTGAAGCGGCTCGCGCGGGCGGCGATCGACGCCGGCGTGGCGGACGACGTGAAGGGCGCCGCCGACGAGGAGTCCCTGCGCGCCTCCCTCGCCGGTAAGGGCGACGCCTGGCTGGCCGACTGGGACGCGACCAAGGAGCCCTGGTTCAACTACTCGAACGGCAACGGCTTCTATCACCACCACCGCTCGTGGGTCGACGACCCGGCGATCCCGCTGGCGGCGGTCGGCTCCTACATCGAGCGGCTGGAGGCGGGCGAGGACATCGCGCGCCCGCTCGACGCCGTCAGCGCCGAGCGCGACCGCGTGACGGCCGAGTACCGCGAGCTGATCGACGACGACGCCGCGCGGGCGGCCTTCGACCAGGCGCTCGGCCTCTCACGCACCGTGTTCCCGTACGTGGAGAGCCACAACTTCTACGTCGAGCACTGGTACCACACGCTGTTCTGGAACAAGGTGCGCGAGTTCGGCGAGCTGCTGGTGCTGGGCGGCTTCTTCGCCGAGCCGGACGACATCTTCTACCTCCAGCGGCACGAGGTGTCGGACGCGCTCGTGGACCTGCGGCTGGCGTGGGCCGCCGGCTCGGTGGCACGCGGCCCCGGCTACTGGCCGCCGATCGTGGCGAGGCGCAAGCAGATCATGGAGGCGATGCGCGGCTGGTCGCCGCCGCCCGCCCTCGGCGGCGTGCCAGAGGAGATCACCGAGCCGATGACGATCATGCTCTGGGGCATCACGAGCGAGCGCGTGCGGGAGTGGGCCGGCGACGGCGACGGAAACGGCGCGCTGACCGGGTTCGCCGGATCGGGCGGAGTGGTGGAGGGCACCGCGCGGGTGATCCTCGACGTGCGCGATATCGGCAAGCTCGAGAAGGGCGAGATCCTCGTGGCGCCGGTCACCTCGCCGAGCTGGACGCCGGTGTTCGGCAAGGTCGCCGCCGCCGTCTCCGACATCGGCGGGATCATGTCCCACGCCGCGATCGTCGCGCGCGAGTACGGGATGCCCGCGGTGGTGGGCACCGGCTCGGCCACCGCGCGGATCAAGACCGGCGACCGCCTACGGGTGGACGGCGACAACGGCGTGGTCACGATCCTGTGAGCGACTCCCGTTACGACGCGGTCGTGCTCGGCGGCGGCCACCACTCCACGATCGTGTCCTGCTACCTCGCGCGCGCGGGCATGAGCGTCTGCGTGTTGGAGCGCACGCCGCACTTCGGCGGCGGCGCGTCCACCAGCGAGGGCCCGGCGCCGGGGTTCCTGATGAACCACTGCAGCCACTGGACGCGCTTCTACGGCCACCCCGCCTACCGCGACTTCGACCTCCCCGGCGAGGGGCTCCGCTACATCTTCCCCGAGCAGAACGAGGGGATGATCTTCGACGACGGGACGTCGTTCATCGGCTACTCGGCGTCCCGCGTCGTGGATACGGCCACGGGCAAGCAGGAGCGCGACGACGCCGCGATCCAGCGCACCTACGACCAGATCGCGCGCTTCTCGGCGCGCGACGCGGACACGTACCTGACGCTGCTCGAGGCTTACGAGACCCACTGGAAGAAGGCGTTCCGCCGGCACCGCTTCAGCCTGCCGCCGGAGTGGGGCACGCCCGATCCCCTGGAGGAGCTGCTCGAGATCCCGGGCAGCCACATCGAGCCGGTGCACCAGTTCATGACGCTGCGCCAGCTCGCGTTCGACTTCTTCGAGAGCGACGAGCTGCGCATCCTCTTCATGCGCGCGGCCACGACGTCCACCGGCTGCTACCCGGACGACGTGCCGGGGCTCCAGGGGCTGATCCACGTGCTGCCCCTCACGCTGTCGCTCGAGCCGGCCGCGATCGCGGTGGGCGGTTCGCAGGCGATCACCGACGCCCTGATGTCGGCGGGGCGCAAGCTGGGCGTGGAGTACCTGCGCGAGGCGGACGTCGACCGGATCGCGATCGAGGGCGGTCGCGCCGTCGCGGTCGAGCTCGCGGACGGCTCGCGCATCGACACGGACCTGGTGGTGAGCGGCCTCGGCCTGCCGCAGACGGTGCTCCGCCTCCTCCGCGACGAGGAAGTCGACCGCCGCCTCACCCGCCGCCTCGAGAACATCCACTACGACCGCGGCCAGCTCCTCTGGGCCAACCTCGCGATCCACGAGCCGCCCCGCTACACGGCCGACGCGGGCAACCCCGGCGTGGGCGAGCAGCCGCGCCTCTACTGGGGACCGAAGGATGTCGACTACCTCACGCTGCGCTACCAGCCCGAGATCTTCAGCGGCGGCTACGCGCGGCGGCCGTACGTGCTCTGCTCGGTGGACAGCCTCTGGGACGAGACGCGGGCGCCGGCGGGCAGCCACATCGTCGGGATCGAGGAGTTCGCCGCGCCGCGGCGGCTGTTCAGCGACGGCGACTGGCGCCAGATCAAGGAGCGCTACCTCGAGAACCTGCTGCGCGAGTGGGCGAAGTACGCGCCGAACATGACGGCCGACAACGTGATCGCCTCCCGTGTCTACGGGCCGCCGGACATCGAGCGCGAGCGGCCCGACATGCAGCAGGGCGGCTACTCGGCGGGCAGCACGATCGCGTCGCAGCTCGGCCGCTTCCGGCCGGTGCCGGGCCTCGGCGGCTACCGCCTGCTCTACGACAACCTCTACAACTGCTCGGCCAACCTGCACTCGGGGCCGGGCATCGCACGCGGGTCGAGCTGGAACTGCTTCCAGGCGATCGCGCGCGACCTCGCGCTCGAGCCGGTGGTCGCCGGCTAGGTGGCCTTCGGCAGGCTCACCTGCCTGCTCGCCGACGCCACGCCGTTCGTGTCCACGAAGCTCGCCGCGCCGTCGTAGCTCCAGTCGTCGTGCGCCTCGATGCCGGTGTCCACGTCGCCTGACGGCGAGTCGATCGGCAGCGTGCGGCCGGTCGGCGGCAGCGGATCCTGGGGCGAGTTCACCGTGACCACCAGCGCGGCCGGGGCCCCGGTGCCGGCGGGCCATTCGCGGGAGTCGTAGGACACGTGCAGTGTGCCGCCCTCACGGAGCAGTGAGACGCCGCGCGGGGGAGGGGGAACAGCGGGCGGAGGCGCCGCCTTCTTCTGCGCCTGGAGATCCTTCGCCGCCTCGATCAGGTGGTGCGGTTCCCTCCAGACGGCGTGCCGGCAAGGCGCATTGGGGCTCGTGGCATTGAACGGGAGGATCACCTGCTCGGTGTCGCCCCAGTAGCCCGGCCACTTCAGCAGCCAGGCGTAGTTGAGATCACCGTCCTCCACCACGTTCAGCGTGATGTCGGGCGACCAGCCCTTCCCGTCCGAGAAGTCGACCCCGGCCCCCGTCCAGTGCGGGAGCAGCTTCGTGCGCGTGAAGTAGTTCGCGTGCGACCCGCGCGCGGGATAGACCACCGGCCGGTCGCCCTGCTTCTCCACCCTGCCCCAGGCTTTCTGCTCCCCGTTCTTGTGCTGCGAGTACGCCGCGAGCTGGGGGTTGCCGTTGCCGTCGAGTTGGAGCTCGATCATCTCCCAGTCGCCCTCGTGCGCCCCGAAGCGGCCGGCTTCCTGCCCGATGTCGCCGGTCAGGTTGTAGTCGTCGTAGAAGTAGAAGAACCAGTACTGGAGCCACCAGCAGCCGTCTGTGCCGGACTTCGCCCAGCGGCCGTACATCTGGTTCCGGTGGTTCGGGTTCAGGTGCAGCCGGCGCGCCTCCTCGACGTAGTTCTTCGTCGTGTCGCCGAGGCGGTCGTCCTGGTTCGGCGCGTGCCCGTTCGGGTAGTTCGCCTGGCCGAGGAGCGTCAGCGAGAGCTGCGTCTGCCCCGGCTGGGGGGTCGCCGCGGCCACAAGAGCGCCGGCGGAGTCGCGCAGCACGTTCGCCGGGTTGTCGGTCATCTCCGCCGCCGAGTCGGCGAAG
Source organism: Thermoleophilaceae bacterium (assembly GCA_035572055.1). GTDB lineage: Bacteria > Actinomycetota > Thermoleophilia > Solirubrobacterales > Thermoleophilaceae > JAICJR01. Next base: position 7,394 of record DATNBJ010000279.1, read on the forward strand.
TAGAGCTCGTGCGAGTCGTACTTGAGCAGCGGCCGGTGCTTGGCGAGTAGCTGAGCGAAGTCCGGCACGTGCGGAGCCTAACCCGGCGGCCGACCCCCACCCATCCGCGCGCCCAGCTCTGCTCGCGTGCGGATGTCGAGCTTGCGGTAGACGCGGCCCAGGTGTGTCTCCACGGTCTTCGGGCTCACCTGGAGCGAGGCCGCGATCTGGCGGTTCGTCAGGCCGGTGGCGGCCAGGCGCGCCACGCGCTCCTCGGAGGCCGTCAGCTCGTCGGGCGGGCCGGCTCGCAGGCCGATCGCGGCCAGCTCCCCGCGCGCCTGGTCGGCCCACAGCTTCGAGCCCACGGCCTCGAATATCGCCAGCGACTGCTCCAGCGTCCTCTTCGCCGCGCGGCGCTCGCGCAGACGGCGCTGCACCCGGCCGAGGGCCAGCAGCGTGCGGCCGCGCTCGATCGGCATCGGCAGCGACTCGTGCGCCTCGAGCGCGCGCTCCAATGCGGCCTGGGCGCCGTCCGCGTCGCCGCCCGCCGCCAGCAGCAACCCGCGGCAGCGGGCGCCCACGGCGATCGCCCACGTGCGGTTCAGCGCCTTGCCGCGCTCCTCGAGCAGCTCCACGAGTGGCGCCGCCTCGGACACGCGGCCGACGAGGATCAGCGCTTCGGCGGCGTCGCCGTGCACCAGCGCGCCGTCGGCCGCCGGCTCGGGCAGGCCCGACTCGATCGCCTCGGCAGCCAGGGGCGCCAGCCGCGCGGCGGCGGCGTCGGGGTCGCCGAGCGACAGCTCGAGAAAGCCGAGCGTCATGTGCTGCCAGGTCATCGCGCCCTTCCAGTCGGTCTCGTCGGCGAGCGCGAGCGCGTCCTCCGCGCCCCTGCGCGCGCTGTCGGCGCGGCCGGTGTAGGCATCGAGCTGCGCCTGCGCGGTGAGCGCCAGCATGCGGCCCACCGTGGTGCCGAGCGCGAGCAGCCGGTCGGACGCCTCCATGACGTGCTGCTCGGCCGCGTCGAGGTTGCCGCGCCAGCACTCGAACCAGGAGAGGCGGGTGCCGAGCCAGGCCAGGTCGTGCTCCTCGCCGCGCTGGTCGTACTCCTTGCGCAGCCGCTCGAGCAGGTCCACCGCCTCGCCGAGGCGGCCGGTGAAGCCGAGCACCATCGAGGCGGTCACGGCGGGATGGAGCGCCGCGGACGACCACGTCTCCGGGTCCTCGAGGAACAGCCCGCGCCGCAGGCGCCCCTCGTCCACTCCGCGTCCGATCGCGAAGTCGGTGGTGGCGGCGGCCCCGAGCGCCTGCGCCAGCAGCCCGGGAATGGCGAGCTTCTCGGCGAGCGCCAGCGCCGCGTCGGCGCAGTCGGCGGCCTCCCGCAGCAGGCCCAGGCTGTACAGCACGAAAGTGAGCTGGAGGCCGATCGAGACCTGGAGCGGCGAGTCCTCCTCCGCCTCCCCGCGCGCCTGCTCGAGCAGCTCACGCGCCTCCACGAAGCTGTCGTGACGGAGCCGCAGCTCGGCGAGCAGCGACTCCGCGCGGGCGCGATCGTGGCCGGGCGCCAGCTCGCCCATCGCCTCGCGGACGAGCGCGCCGGCGCGCTGCACGTCGCCCGAGTCCAGGTGGAGCTCGGCGGCGCAGACCTTCAGCGCGGTGTTGCCACCCAGATCGATCGCGAGCTCGAGCAGCTCCGCGCCGGCGGCCGGGGCGCCGCGGGCGCGGGCCGACCGGGCCGCGTCCACCAGAGCGGGGAGCGCGTCGGGCAGCACCGCGCCGAGCGCAAGGTGCCGCG
>DATNBJ010000280.1:0-3322 GCA_035572055.1 Thermoleophilaceae bacterium
GCGGTGGGTTGGGAGCTGGCCCGGGAACTAGAGGGCTTTCACGAAGACGACAGCGAAGGAGACTGAACCATGGACATTCGCTTCCTGGGACACGCGGCCGTAGAGCTGAGCGACGGGGACACCAACGTGCTGGTCGACCCCTTCATCAGCGGCAATCCGAAGGCCACGGTCGAGGCGTCGGAGCTGAATCCCACGCACATCTTCCTCACGCACGGGCACGGGGACCACTACGGCGACATCGAGGACATCGCAAAGCGCACGGGCGCCCAGTGCGTGGCGATCGTCGAGATCGCCAACGAGCTGCAGGAGAAGGGCATCGAGAACGTGGCCGACCCGAACATCGGCGGCACCGTGGAGTTCGACGGCGGCTGGGTGCGCCTGGTGCCCGCCTGGCACACCTCGACCACTCCGGGCGGCACGGTCACGATCCCGGCCGGCCTCGTGATCAACCTCGGCGGCAAGACCGTCTACCACGTGGGCGACACCGGGCTGTTCAGCGACCTCCAGCTCGTGAAGGCGCGCGACCACATCGACGTCGCGCTCGTCCCGATCGGCGGCCACTACACGATGGACCGGCACGACGCGGTGACCGCCGCCGACTGGATCGGCGCCGACACGGTGATCCCGATCCACTACAACACCTTCCCGCCGATCGAGACCGACGACCAGGCGTTCAAGTCGGACGTCGAGTCGAAGACCTCGTCGAAAGTCGTGATCCTCCAGCCGGGAGAGACCCATTCGCTGTAGGGCGCTGCTGGTCGCCGCCGCCCTGGTGGTGCCGGCCGGGTGCGGCGGCGGAGGCGGAGGCGGTGGCGGTGCCACGACGACGTCGACGACGGCCGCCGCCGTCACCACCTCATCGACCGTGTCCGCATCCATCGGATCGATCGTCAACACGACGACGACCGCCCACAGCGTCACGTCTCTCTCGACCAGGTCCTCCAAGGAGGAACAGTCCGGCGATGAGCTGCCGATCTCGACGCAGGCGCTGTTCACGGGCAAGGGCGGCAGGATCTCGCCGGCCAAGGTGGAGGTTCCGCCCTTCATCGCGGTGACCGTGGTGCTCAGGTCCGCCGACGGGCGCACGTACGACCTCGAGGGGCCAAGGCGCGGGCTGGCCACGACGGGCAAGGCGCAGATGAAGCTGGCGGGATTGCGGGCCGGGAACCGGTACGTGCTCAAGAGCAGGGAGAGCCCCGGCAAGCTCGTCATCGAGGCCAACGCCGAGCCCGGCCCATAGTTGGCCAGCCAGCCAACCCGTGCGGTACGCTAGCCCCTCCGAGCACCGCCCCCAGGAGAGGAATCCGTCCATGAGCGATACCGCTGCCCATCGCACCGAGCGCGAGGACTTCCAGGCGACCAGCGATCCAGGACTTCTCGAGTCAGCCGATCGCGGCGAGGTGAAGCTCCTCAGCTACACCGAGCTCTACCAGCTCTGGGAGCGCCAGCAGTGGCGCACGCAGGATCTCGACTTCAGCCAGGACCGGCTCGACTGGGAGGGCTTCCCGGACGACGAGAAGTTCCAGCGGATGTACGGCCTCTCGTCGTTCTTCATCGGCGAGCAGAAGGTGGCCGAGGAGCTCGGGCCGATGATGCGCGCGGCGCCCACCGAGGAGATGCGGATCTTCCTCTGCACGCAGATCGCCGACGAGGCGCGTCACGTGGCGTTCTTCAACCGCTTCTACGAGGAGGTCGGCGTGCTCGAGTCGACCAACCTGCAGGACCGGCTCGAGGAGACGAGCGCGCACCTGAACCCGAAGTTCCACGAGCTGTTCGACGAGCTCCTCAGCTCCCGCGTGGACAAGCTCGCCCGCGACCCCGGCGATCTCGAGACGCTCGTGGAGGCGGTCACGCTCTACCACATGGTCATCGAGGGAATGCTCGCCCTCACCGGCCAGCACTTCATCATCACCTACAACGAGGAGAACGGCACGCTGCCGGGATTCGTCGAGGGCTTCAACAACGTGGCCCGCGACGAGCATCGCCACGTGGCCTTCGGGGCGCGCTTCCTGCGCGAGATGGCGCAGGCCGACACGAAGTACGCCGACGCGATCCAGCGGATGCTCATCGAGTCCGCCCCGGCCGCTGACGGCGTCCTCCAGCCGCCCTGGTACGAGGAGGGCATGGACCTGTTCGGCGTGAGCCTCGACGAGACACGGGAGTTCGCCATGAAGGCACTCCAGCGCCGGCTGAAGGTCATCGGTCTGGCACCAGTCGCGAGCTAGCGCTAGCTTCCGGTATGTGAGGCGGGAAGTTGCGTTTGCGGGCGACGGTGGACGGCTGACGATCGGAGTCGTCCGCTACGAGTTCCACGAGGACGCCAGCGGCTCCGAGGCCAACTGGCTCAAGGGCGGGGTGAAGGTCGAGCTGAGCGCGACCGGCGCCTTCCGCTGCTCCTGCCCGGTCCTCTTCATGGCCGACGAGCTGAGCTTCTTCCGCGACGACCTGGGCCGCGTGCTGGCCCGCCAGAAGGGAGTGGCGGCCCTCGAGACCGAGGAGGACCGCGTCTGCATCACGGTCGAGCTGGACCGCGGCCAGGCGGCGCTCGGCGGGTACGTGAAGGTGGGCGGCTTCGCGCGGCTGGAGTTCGAGGGGATCACGACGGACGAGGCGTCGCTGCGGAAGGCGCACGGCGAGCTCGTGGAGCTGGTGCGCGAGTTCCCCGTGAGGGCGGGCAGCTAGAGCATTCGGGTTCGCGCGGGGCTCGCGAGGGTACAACCGCCATGCAGCCATGGATGGACTGTCCAGCCGCTTCATGCCGCGCCCTGCGATCTACGTGTTGGCAGTCCTGGCGCTGGTGTTCAACGCCTCCGCGATTCCGTACGCGCTGGGCGGCACGCATACCGAGCCGCGGCGGGCCACGGCGCTGCCGGTGCTACCACCGCTGCCGCCGGTCCTGCGCCGCGGCAACCCCGCCTGGTTCGGGATCGCCACACGCACGCTCACCCCTGAGCGCGCGCGGCTGATGCACATCCCGTCCTACGTCCGCGGCGTGGAGATCGTCGCGATCGCCAAGGGCAGCCCGGCGGCCCGGCTGCCGCTCTCGGCCGGCACCGCGAGCCGTCCCGGCAACCTGATCCTGTCGGTCGACGACCAGCCCGCCAGCTCGCCCGCCATGCTGCGAGCGCTGCTGGAGAAGCATCTGGGAGGCCAGCAGGCGCTGCTTGTGCTGGTGCAGCCGGAGCAGCTCGACCAGTCGATCAACGTGAGCGTCACTCTCGACGGCAGGCCGGCGGGCGCGGACCGCTACCAGTAGCGGCTCAGCCGATCCGATCGCCCACGTCGCAGTCCTGGTCGGGCCGCAGCAGCACGACGCCCTTCG
>DATNBJ010000281.1:0-2533 GCA_035572055.1 Thermoleophilaceae bacterium
AGTCGGAGCTGTTCCCGCCGCAGCGGCAGCGGCGCCACCGCCCGCTGCTGGCCGCCGCCGTATTCGTCAGCGCGCTTGCGGCAGCGGCCCTCGGCCTGAGCCTCGCCGGGCTCGGGCCGCTGGGCGGCGGAAACGACGGCGTGCAGGCCGACAGCAACTGCAAGTTCGTGACGGTCACCCGCCTCGAGCAGACGCCCGTGCTCGTGAACGGGCAGATGAAGTTCCGCGACCAGCCCGTTCAGCGGCGCGTCAAGCGCTGCTCGTGACGCCGGCCGCCTCGCGCAGCCGCCGCAGCGAACGCGACAGGATCTGGTGCACGTTCGCCGCGGTCAGCCCGACGATCTCCGCGATCTCCGTGGCCGGCAGGTCGGCCGCGTAGCGCAGCGCCACGATCTGCCGCTCGCGCTCGCCGAGGATGGCGAGCCAGCGCCGCAGCTCATCGGCCGCCAGCGCGCGCTCGAGCGGCTCGTCGCCCGTGGTCAGCCCCTCGAGCAGCAGCGGGTGCTCGTCCGTGGAGACCGCGTCCCGGTGGCTCTGGCGGCGGTAGTAGTCCACCAGCAGGTTGCGGGCGATCGCCAGGATCCAGCCCCGCTCGCTGCCCTTGCGCGGGTCATACCTCTCCCACGACCGCAGCACGCGCTCGAACGTGGCGGAGGTCAGGTCCTCGGCCGCCGCCTCCCGGAGCGAGTAGGCGAAGAAGCCGTAGACGGCACCGACGTGCTCGCGGTAGAGCCGCGACAGGTCCACTGCCGCTAAGACTAAGCAGCGGGCTCGCGGTTGCGGCCGCGGTACGAGATCCAGCCCATCCCCGCGAAGATCAGCCCGATCGCGATCAGCACCCAGGCGAAGCCGCCGCTGATGCCGGTGCTCGTGGAGAACGAGTTGCCCACGGCCGAGAACGGGTTGTTCGCGGGTGACGGGCCCTCGCTCTGCGCCTGGGGCGTGGTCCTGGCCGGTGCCTGGGTTGTCGCCGGTGTGGTGGTCGCCGGAGCCGACGACTTCTTCTTCCGGTGCGTCGTCTGCTTCTTCACCGGAGCCGGCGGCGTGTTCGACTGCGCGTCAGCCGCGCCGCTCGACTGAGTGAGCTGGAGGATCGCGGCGCCGTCGCTGCCCTGGCTCTGAAGCTTCTGCTGGACCTGCTCGGAGACGTGCTTCTTCTTCTTGTGGTGGTCCGAGCCGCTGCCGCCGGCGCCCGGAAGCACCTCGCAGTACTGATCGATCCCGGACGTGCCGGCGGGCGCCTGGCAGTTCACCGGAGCCGCGGACGCACTCGCGGGAAGAAGGAATGCAAAAACGGCCAAGGCGGGGAAGGCGATCTGACGCATGTGTCTAAATGTCTTTCGTTGACCCAAGAGTCCTCGCATCTGTATCGGCCGGGCCGTCTCTCCAGCGTAGTGGCTTTCGCGCTGCCCGTTGTCTTCCTTCTCTACTACGCGCTGAGGGGTGGCTCTTATGACATCGTGCCGCGGCACGAGGAGGCCATCGCCGTCTGGTGGATCCTCGTTCTCGGCTGGGCCACCGGCCTCATGCCACGCGCCAAGCCGCCGAAGAGCGCCGCGGTTCCGATCGCCGCACTGCTGCTGCTCGCGCTCTGGACGGCGATAAGCCTCTCCTGGACCTCGAGCGGCGAGCGCACGTTCCTCGAGCTGGCGCGCTTCCTCCACTACGCGGGCGTCCTGCTCCTCGTCTGGAGCCTGGTGACCCGCGACAACTGGAAGGCGGTCGCGGGCGGCCTCGTGTTCGGCTCGGTGGCGGTCTCCTGCCTGGCGATGGCCAGCCGGCTCGATCCCAGCGCGTTCCCCACGAACTACATCACCCTGCGCTTCGAGATCAACCGCCTGAGCTACCCGTTCAACTACTGGAACGCGGTTGGCGCCTGGACGGTCATGTCGATGGCGCTCGCGCTCGCGTGGAGCGCCCACCTCCGCAACGTCTTCCTCCGCGCCGCCTGTCTCGCCGCCGTGCCGATCGTGGGCACCGCCGCCTACGTCACCTATTCGCGGGCGGCGGTCATCGACGCGGTGATCGCGCTGATCCTCGTCGTCGTCTTCAGCCGCAACCGCTGGGTCGCGTTCATCCACTCGCTCGGCGGCGCCGCGGGCGCCGCGCTCGCGATCTCCACCGTCCGCGGCCACCACCAGATCGTCGAGGCGAGCGGCAACAAGGGCGCGGGCTCCGTCCTGCTCGCGCTGATCGGCGGCGCGCTGATCGGCGCGCTGGTCGCGGTGGCCACCTGGTACGCCAAGGGCGAGCAGTGGCGCCTGCCCAAGCGGCCCGCCCGCATCGCGGTGGTCACCGGCATCCTGGCGCTGGCGATCGTCGTCCCGGCGGCGGGCCACAACACGATCTCGAGCCGCTGGCACGAGTTCCGCCACGAGGAGAACACGAGCGACACGGCCGACCCCGCGGCGCGCCTCTCCCACCTCAACGGCAACCGCTACTTCATCTGGCGCTCCGCCTGGGACGCGTTCAAGGACGAGCCGATCAAGGGCCTCGGCTCGGGCACGTTCGAGTTCTGGTGGGACCAGCAGGG
>DATNBJ010000282.1:0-21225 GCA_035572055.1 Thermoleophilaceae bacterium
GCCGGGCGTGGTGCTGGAGATCGGCAAGACCGCCCAGGTCGAGCTCGGCCGCTGGTCCTGGATCGGCCACGGCACGAAGATCCGCTGCCACGAGGGCCGGGTCTCGATCGGCGCGAAGACCGTGATGGGCCAGGAGTGCACGATCTCGGCCTTCCAGCTCGTCTCGATCGGACGCGAGTGCGTGATCGCGGACCGGGTCATGCTGATCGACTTCGACCACGGCGTGGTGGAGGTCGAGCGCCCGATCCGCCACCAGGGCATCTACAAGCGCGACACGATCGTGGGGAACAACGTCTGGATCGGCTACGGAGCCTGCATCCTGCGCGGGGTGACGGTGGGCGACAACGCGATCATCGGCACGAACGCGGTGGTGACGAAGGACGTGCCGCCCAACGCAGTGGTCGCGGGTGTGCCCGCGAAGGTCATTCGTATGAGGAAGCCGCCGCGACGGATGCGTTGGGAGTAGTGGACAGTGCGCAGTGGGCAGTGGGCAGGCCTCGGGCCCAAGCCCTGCCCACTGCAGCCGGCGTAGCCGGCGCACTGCAGCCGGCGCAGCCGGCGCACTGTCCACTCACCCGGTGGTTCGCGCGCGGAACCGGCGGACCGTCAAAGGGATCGCCAGCGCCAGTAGCGCTGCACACCAGATAAGCGCGCTAACCACCGGGTGCACCATCGGCCACGGGGCGTCTGACGGCATCGCCACCGGATTTCCGAAGAGCGTCCGCACCGCGGCCGTCATCGCGCTGAACGGATTCCAGTTCGACAGGTCCTGCAGGGCCGAGGGCAGGCCGTCGGCCGGCACGAACGTGTTCGCCAGGAACGTGAGCGGGAAGATGACCATGAACGCGAAGCCCTGAACCGCGTCCGGCGAGCGGACCATCACGCCGATGAGCGTGCCCACCCACAGCATCGCGAACGCGAACAGGAAGAGCAGGGCGAAGCCCGCGAGCGCGTGCGGAATGTCGGTGTGGATACGCCAGCCGACGACCAGGCCGGTCAGGGTGAGCACCGTGATCGCCAGCGCGGTAGCCGCCATCTCGGCAGCCATGTGCCCCATCAGGTACGCCGTGCGCGAGATCGGCAGCGAGCGCAGCCGGTCCACGACCCCCTCGCCCAGATCGGTCGCGATCGAGACGCCGGGGCCCATCAGCCCGAATCCCAGGGTCTGCACGAGGATGCCGGCGATCACGTACTCGCGGTAGCTGCCGCCGGGCACGTGGATCACGTGGCCGAAGACGAAGCTGAACAGGAGCACGAACATGATCGGCTGGAGCGTCACGTCGAGCAGCTTCTCGGGGATCTGGCGCACGTGGGCGAGGTTGCGCCTGGCCAGGACCAGGCTGTCGGATACGAGGTAGGAAAGGCTTGACATCAGGCGGCGACCTCCAGCGCCGGGCTTCCGTTGGTCAGGGTGAGGAAGACGTCGTCGAGCGTGGCGTCGCGGCGTGCCGCGTCCACGGCATCCACACCGGCGGCGTCGAGCGCGCGCACGACCTCCATGAGGCGCGTGCCGGGCCGGACCGCGGTGACGATCTGGAGGCTCTCGCGGTCGAGCGACGGCTTCCCGTCCGCGAACGGGCCCAAGGCGATGGCGGCGCTCTCGAGCGCCTCCGGGCCGGCCACGGTCACCGCGATCCGCTCGCCGCCGATCCGTGCCTTCAGCTCGGCCGGTGAGCCGGTGGCCGCCACGCGGCCGTGGTCGAGCAGCACGATGTTGTCGGCCAGCCGGTCGGCCTCCTCCAGGTACTGGGTGGTCAGCACCAGCGTGGCGCCGTCGCGGACGAGCTCACGGAGCAGCTCCCAGAGGTCGTTGCGGCTCTGGGGGTCGAGTCCCGTGGTGGGCTCGTCGAGGAACAGCACCGGCGGTGTGGCCACGAGGCTCGCGGCCAGGTCGAGCCGGCGGCGCATGCCGCCGGAGAACGTGCGGACGAGCCTGTCGGCCGCGACGGTCAGGGCCACACGCTCGAGCAGCTCGTCGGCGCGCCGGCGGGCCATGTCTCGTGGCAGGTGGTACAGCCACCCGATCATCTCGAGGTTCGCGCGCGCGGTCAGCAGACCGTCCACGGTCGCGGCCTGGGCGGCCACGCCGATCTGAGCGCGCACCTGCGCCGACTGGTTGACCACGTCGAATCCCGCCACAGTCGCTCGGCCCTCGCTGGGCAGTGCGAGCGTCGTAAGGATGCGGATCGCGCTGGTCTTGCCGGCGCCGTTGTGTCCAAGCAGTCCGAGGATCGAGCCGGTGCGAACCTCGAGATCGACATCGCGAAGGGCCCACAGCTCGCCATAGCGCTTACCGAGGCCCTGGGCGACCACGGCGTTCTTGTTCGTACTCTGTATGGTGTTGTCGTACATCGTACGGACAAGCTAGCAGTACACTGTACGACATGTCAACCGACCGGGGAAAGAAGCGAGCGCAGCAGCGGCAGGCTCGTGCAGACGCGAAGGTCACCGAGGCCCTGGCGAAGGCAGAGGCGCGCACCCAGGCAGCTCTCAAGCGAGCCGAGGAACAGAGCCTGGCAGCGCTCGATCGAGCCGAGCAGCGAGCCACGAGAGGGGCGGAGCGGACCGCCGAGGCGGCCGCTCCCGCAGACCCGATCTGGGCTCGGCCCGAACCGGGCGTGCGCCGCGCGGGCTACACGCGCGACCAGATCGCCAAGACAGCCCTCGCGATCGCCGACGCCGAGGGCTTCGACGCCGTGTCCATGCGCCGCGTGGCCTCAGAACTGGGCGCGGGCACGATGACGCTCTACCACTACGTCCGCAACAAGGACGAGCTGATCGATCTCATGGACGACGCGATGATGGCCGAGGTCATCGTCCCCGACGACGAGCTGCCGGCGAACTGGCGCGAGGCGCTCGCGGAGATCGCCCGCCGCTCACTCGACACCTGGACGCGCCACCAGTGGGCGAAGGACCAGCCGCCCGGCGTCACGATCGGGCCCAACGGCATGCGCCACTTCGAGCAGTCGCTGGAGGCGGTGGCGGGAACCAATCTGGGCTGGCTCGACAAGGTCGAGATCATCAACATGGTCGACGACTACGTCGTGGGCTACATGCTCGGCCAGGGCGAGGGCGGCGCCACTCCCGACGAGCTCAGGGAGAAGTGGGTCGAGCCCATGGCCCGCTACCTCGACGTGCAGCTCGCGACCGGCGACTTTCCGAACGTGCAGGCGATGGCCGACGAGCTCGGCGGCACCCGCCCCGCCATCAACCGCTTCGTCGACAGAATCGGGGACAGCCAGCATTTCGAGCGCGGTCTCGGACGCTTGCTCGACGGCATCGAGAAGTACGTCGAGAGCCGGCAGCCCCGGTCAGGGCGCGGCAAGCGGCGCTAGGTCGAGCTCGGGCGCGAGGTTGCGCAGCGCCGCCTCGGCCGATCCGCCCAGCGCCGCGTCGAGGGCAGCGACGTGTCCCTCCACCCGCTCGCGCGGATAGTCGCCGGCCATGTCGTTCGAGGTCATGAACGCCCAGTCGCTCGACTGAAGCGCCAGCAGCTCCCGGGCGGCGCGCTCGAGCGCCCCGCCGCTCAGGCCGCTCGACGCCGCCGCCAGCGTGCGCAGCTCTGCCCGGCGCGCCGTGAACGCCAGCTCCGCGACGCCCGGCGAGTCCCAGGTCCGGAAGTCCTTGCCCTTCCCCCATGTCGACGCCGCGAGCGGCCGCTCCACGGGCTCGATCCCGTCGAGCCCCGCGGGCAGGGTCACCAGCTCGATCCCCGCGGCGGGAGCCTCTGCCAGCACCGCCCGCAGGAACTCCGGCCCCTCGTACCACCAGTGGCCGATCAGCTCGGTGTCGAGCGCGCAGCAGAGCAGGCCGCCGCCGCCGAGGCGCTCCCCCACACGTGTGACGAACTCCCGCGCGTGCTCGCGGGCCAGCGCGAGCGCCGCCTCGTGGTCGTACGGCTGGCCGCCGTTGTTCCATGGCCGCAGGTCGTGCTCGGTGCGGGCGTGGTAGTCGCGGTAGGTGTCGTGCGCCGGATACCCGCTCGGGCCCCAGATCAGCTCCACCGTCTGCCAGTCGATCGGCACCGCCACGGGTCCGGCTGCGGTGGCGATCGGCCGCAGCTGATCGTCGAGCGTCCGCGTCTGGTCCACGCAGAAGCAGCGCGCGCCGTACTCGGCCAGGTCTCGTTCGAGCCCCGGCTCGTAGCCGCATTCCGGCAGCCAGAAGCCTCCGGTCCAGTGGCCGAAGCGCCGCTCGTGAGAGGCGATGCCGGCGTGAAGCTGCAGAGCCCGCCCGCCGTCTGTCGCGAGCAGCGGCAGCAGCGCGTGGGTGGCGGCGCTCGTCCACAGCTCGAGCTCGCCGAACGCGCCCAGCAGGTCTCCCCCGAGCGACGTGAACGCAGCCTCGGCGCGCGTGTAGTCGCCCGCCGCGCGGCGCAGCTCGGCGGCAAGCCGCGGCTCGCCGGAGAGCGCCTCCGCGTCCATCTCGTGAACGGCCGTGCGGATCTCGCGCAGGAAGGTGAGGAAGCGCTCTCCCCCCTCCCCGGTCAGCGTCTCGAGCTGGTCGCAGAGCACCGGAGTCAGGCCGACCGTGACCGGCTGGTCCCGCACCACGTCGAGCAGTGGCAGGTACACGGTGGCCACCGCCTCCCACAGCCACTCCTCGCCGAACGGCCATGTGCCGAAGCCCTCCACGTAGGGCATGTGGGAATGAAGGACGAGCGCAAGCGCTCGTCGGGTCTCGGGTCTCGGGTGTCGGGTGTCGGGTGTCAGGAGCAGATCGCCAGGAAGTCGAGCGCCTGGTCCAGAGGACCTGATCGCAGCACGAAGTCGCCGGCGGAGATCGCCGGCACGAAGCGGTCGTAGAAGGGCTTGGTGATCCCGAGGCGCGGGTGCAGCGAGTCCCAGCCGGCGCGGATCGCCAGCTCGTGCACGCGCAGCTTGCGTGCGTGGAACAGGCCGAGCAGCTCCACCGACTCGAAGCTCGACTCGCACAGGCCGCGGTACTCCTCGGCGCGGTACTCGCGGACGTGCCACGGGTTGCCCGAGCGCTCCGCACCGGGCGGCGCGAGGGTCAGCACGTTGGGCGTGCTCACGTAGGCGGTGCCGCCGGGTCGCAGCATCGAGCGCAGGTGATCGAGCACGGCCTTCGGGTCCTGCACGTGCTCGATCGTCTGGAGGAAGACCACGGCGTCACACGGTTCGGAGTAGGTCTCCACCATGTCGCGGACGAAGCGCACGCCGGCCCTCGTGTACTTGAGCTTCGCGTGCTCGAACGCCTCAGGATTGGCGTCCACGCCCGTCACGCGCGCGGCCCGGCGGGCCAGCACGTCGGTGCCGTAGCCCTCGCCGCAGGCCATGTCCACCACGTCCATCCCGGCGCTGCGCTCGGCGATCCACTCGTACACCGCCAGATGGCGCCGGAACCAGTAGTTCTCGGCGGGAACGTCCGGCAGCGTGCGCTCCCCGGTGAGCTCGAGCGGTGGCACTCCGTCGGGCTGGTCGCGCTGTACGTGCTCCCCGGTGGCGGCCAAAACGGCGGCGAGTATAGGTCGCGAGCGGGTTATAGTCCGCCGCCGCGATGCCCGCTGCCGCTGCGGACCAGATCAAGGACGCGAACGTCCGCTATCACGACGTTGCCGCCCGCGAGTACGACTCCAAGTGGGGAATCGACTTCGGGGAGGAGGCGCGCCGCCAGGTGCTCGGAAAGCTCCACAAGGCGCTTGGGGAGGACCTCACGCCCGTGGCGCACGCCCTCGAGATCGGCGCCGGCACCGGCTATTTCACGCTCAACCTGCTCCGCGCCGGGCTGATCGGCGAGGCGGTGGCCAGCGACATCTCGCAGGGCATGCTCGACGCGCTGGCGCATAGCGCCGACGAGCTCGGCCTCGAGGTCGAGACCGTGCGCGCCGAGGCCGACAGCCTGCCCTTCGAGGACGAGTCGTTCGACCTCGTGTTCGGCCACGCGGTGCTGCACCACCTGCCGGATCTCGACAGGTCGTTCGCCGAGCTGTACCGGGTGCTGAAGCCGGGCGGCAGGATCGCGTTCTGCGGCGAGCCGTCGCGCTATGGCGACAAGCTCGCCTCGTATCCGAAACGCGCCGGGGTTCGTGCCGCGCCGTTCTGGCGGACGCTGATGCGCGCGGAGGAGCGGCGCAACGGCCACTCCTCGCCCGAGGAGGTGGAGGAGCACGCGCTGGAGGGCTCTGTGGACGTCCACGCGTTCACCCCGATCCAGCTCGAGCAGCTGGCGCTCCGCAACGGCTTCCAGGGCGTCCGGGTGACCGGCGAGGAGCTCACGGCCGGCTGGTTCGGCTGGCTGAACCGCACGCTCGAGTCCACCGCCGAGCCGGATGACGTGCCCTGGGCCTGGCGCCAGTACGCCTTCCGCGGCTACCTCGCGCTCCAGGCCCTCGACCGCAAGCTGCTCGAGCCGCGGCTGCCGGCGGCGATCTTCTACAACCTGCTCCTCTCCGCCCGCAAACCGGCGTAGCGATGCGCGGCCAGGCAAGTTGGTCGGCTCCAGGCGAGGGTGAGCAGCTGTGGTTCCTCGGCACGCTGGCCACGATCAAGCTCCCCGGCGAGGCCACCGACGGGCGCTTCGCCCTGATCGAGTTCCTGTTCCCGCGCGGCGCCTCGCCGCCGCTGCACACGCACCCGCAGGACGAGAGCTACGTCGTGCTGGAGGGCCGGCTCACCCTGCAGGCCGGCGAGCGCCGTCTCGAGCTCGAGGCGGGCGCCGCGGCGGCGGTGCCGATGGGAGTGCCTCACACCTTCCGCGTGGACAGCGACACCGCGCGAGTGCTCACGATCAGCACGCCCGCCGGGCTCGAGGGGTTCATTCGCGACGGCAGCACACCCGCCGCGGCGCCCACGCTGCCACCCTTGGATGCCCCGCGCCCGTCTCCGGCGGAGATCGAGGAGATCTTCCGCAGGCACGAGGTGATCATTGTCGGCCCGCCGCTCGAACCAGACGGCTGATGGAGCTCGAGATCCTCGGGCTCGGTGTAGGCGCGCCGCTCGGCCAGGGCTGCCCCTGTTACGCGGTCCGCACGGACTCCACGCTGCTAGTGCTCGACTTCGGGCCGGGCGCTCACGAGCGCGCGTGGGGGCGGGACATGCTGGGTCGGATCGACGCGATCGTCATCTCGCACATGCATCTCGATCACATGCTCGATCTGCTGCCGCTCTCGGGCGAGATCACCGAGGAGGCGATCGGGCCGCGCGGCCGCCGTCCGATCGTGTGGGTGCCGCGCGAGAACGGGCGCAAGGTGCTCGACGCGCTCGCCGAGGCGCTCGGCTCCGATCCGGCTCGCTATGAGCGCGCGTTCGACCTGCGCGAGTACGACGGTGACGACGAGCTTTCGATCGGCGAACTGCGGCTCACCTTCGCCCCCATCGCGCACACGATCAGCGGCTACTCGCCGCGTGTCACCGATGGGCGCGCCACGCTCGTCTACAGCGCCGACACCGCTTACCGCGAGGAGTTCGCCCAGCACTGCGCCGGCGCGGACCTGCTCCTGCTCGAGTCCACCTACCTCGAGCCCGGCGAGCACCTCGAGCGGCAGGGCCACATGACCGGCGAGCAGGCGGCGCAGGTCGCGCAGCTCGCGGGCGCCCGGCGCCTGGTGCTGACGCACACCATGCCGTTCAAGGAGGAGAACGAGGAGAACCTCCGCCGCGCCCGCGCGCGGTTCGCCGGCGACGTGCAGCTCGCCACGCGCGGCGCCGTGTTCCGTGTAGCTTGACCCGGCCGTGACCCTTCGAAGCGCGCCGGTCGACGACTTCAGCCTGGCCTACGACCGCGTGGGCTCAGGCCCGCCGGTGGTGCTCCTGCACGGCTGGCCCGGCGACCGCACCGACTACCGCTCGGTGGTGCCGCTCCTGGCCGGCCGCGCCGACGTGATCGTGCCTGACTTCCGCGGCTTCGGCGAGTCCGACAAGCACGACCTGCCGCCGCTCGAGGCCTACACGCGCGACCGGCAGGCGGCGAGCGTGCTCGCGCTGATCGACGAGCTGGAGCTCGAGCGCCCGGTCGTCGCCGGCTACGACATCGGCAGCCGGGTGGCGCAGGTGATCGCCGGCAGCCGGCCGGAGGTGCTCCGCTCGCTCGTGCTGGTCCCCCCGTTGCCCGGCGCCGGCGAGCGCGTCTTCGAGCCCGAGATCCTGGCGGAGTTCTGGTACCAGCACTTCCACAACCTGGAGCTCGCCGAGACGCTGATCGACGGTCAGCCCGACCAGGTTCGCCGCTACCTCAGCCACTTCTGGGCGCACTGGTCCGGGCCCAAGTACGGGCTGCCCGATACGGACCTCGACCACCTCGTCGACGTCTACTCGCAGCCGGGGGCGTTCACAGCCTCGATTGCCTGGTACCGCGCGCGCTCCGGCACGCTCTCCCGCGCGCGGGAGGAGCGGGCGCCGGCGCCCGATGACCGCATCGGTGTGCGGACCACCGCGCTCTGGCCCGACCACGACCCGCTCTTCCCCCAGGCCTGGGCCGACGTGCTGGGCGACTGGTTCAGTGACGTGGACGTGCGGCTGCTGAGCGGCGTGGGTCACTTCGTGCCGCTCGAGGCGCCCCAGCCCTTCGCCGACGCGATCCTCGAGCAGCTCTAGCGAAACTTGGCCCTGTGCAGGCGGTTCCTACGACCGTGAGAACGATCATCGTCCTGCTGCTCCTCGCGCTGCCGAGCACCGCCTCGGCCGCCGGCGTGGAGATCTTTCGCTCGAGCGCCACCCACTTCGCGGGGCCCGCGCTGGCGGGCGACAACGTGCTGGTCGCCTCCTACCCGCCGAACCACACGATCGACATCCTCTCGACCGCGCCGGGCAACGTCGTGAAGCGTCCGCTCCACGTGACCGCGCCGAACAGCTCGCCGATCTTCTCCGCTTCGGGCGACACGATCCTCGCGCGGGTCAACAACGAGAGCGGCGCCAGCGACCTCTACAGGGGTCCGCTCGCCGGGCCGCTGACCAAGCTCCAGTCCTGCGGGCGAGAGTCGAACCTCTCGTTCCCGGCCGCGCCGGTGATCGACGCTGACCTGGAGGCCTGGAGCGCCGACCAGTGCGTGCGCGACCGGATCCACATGCAGCTCGGCACGATCACGCGGACGGTCGATGCGGGCGGCTATGTGTACGGGCTCGCCGCCGCGGGCCGCTACGTCGCCTGGACCAGCAACAGCACCGCCCGCCAACTCACCGTGTACGACGTCCAGGCCGGGCAGACCGCCTACACGGTGCCGATCGCCCCGGCCGACCGGCTCGACGTCCAGTCCGACGGCACGGTCGCGCTCACGCAGCCCGACCTCTCGGCGGATCGCTCCGCCTGCCACGGAGTGCCCTCGCGCATCACCTACTTCACCCTGGCCGAGCCGGTGGCGCACACGGTGCCGGTGTCGAGCTGCTTCGACGTCGTGAAGATCGCGGCGAACCTGATCGGCTTCGCGCAACACCTGCCCAGCGGGGGCGAGCGCCTGGCGCTCACCAATCTCGCCGGCACGGAGATCCAACCCGTCGCGCGGATCGACGCCGAGCCGGCCACCTTCCCGGACTTCGACTACGACGGTCGCCACATCGCCTGGACCCAGGTGCGCTGCCGCGACGAGGTGGTCCTGCGCCGTGACGTGTCGGACACCTCGGCCGAGGACCCCGCCGTGACCTGCCCGGTTCACGTGGGGCGCCCGATCCTGCGCCGCGACGGCACGCTGCACGTGGCGGTCTCCTGCCCGAAGGGCTGCAGGCCCACGCTGGGTGCCGGCCAGCAGGGCATCCAGATCGTCTCGCCGCACTGGCTCCACGTCCGGAGCAAGGACAGGCACGGCAACGTCCGCTACTCGCCGTTCGTCCGGGTGGACCTCAGGGCGGGCAAGCGGACCGTGGTCCGCCTGCCCCTCACCTCGCACCAGCGGGCGCTGCTGCGCCGCCGGCACTCGGTGTCAGTTCGCCTGAAGGTGCTGCTGCAGAACGTCTACCTGCCGCGCATCGCCCGCACCGCTCACGGCTGACGCGGCGCGTAGCGGTGGTGGAGCATCAGGGCGTTGCCGTCGGGGTCCTCGAAGAACGCCATGTGGCAGACGCTCGTGTCGAGCGTGTCGGCGCCGAACTCCACGCCGCGTGACTCCAGCCCCGCCCGCGCCGCCGCCACGTCGTCGACCCGCAGCGCGATGTGGTTCTTGTTCGGGTGGAACTCGACGCCGAACTTCTCCGACTCGATCACCGCGAGCGTGAGGTTGCCGGTCTCGAACTCGGCGCCCGGCATCTTCCCGTAGCGCGCCGAGAGCGGCAGCTCCAGGACCTCGCCGTAGAACCGCGCGGCCCGGTCGAAGTCCCGCGTGGGCACGTAGACGAAGTCGACGCCCGTGATCACCGGCCGGCCCCCGAGTACATCAGCGAGCCCGGCGTGGTGAGCGTGTCGCCGGTCTCGAGCAGCGTCTTGAGGCCGGACAGGATCTGCGGCCAGCCGCCGTAGATCTGGTCGTTCACGCCGTCGGGCAGCTGGTCGTGGGTCACGGTCAGGCGGCAGGAGTCCTCCACCCGCTCGATGTCCCAGGTGACCCGCGAGGTCCCAGCCGCCTTGACCTCGTCGCTCCAGAGGGCGGTGAAGCTCTGCACGAGCCGCCGCGGCGGGTCGACCTCCAGGTTCTCACCCGCGGCGATGTCCACGCCCGCGGGGTGCCGCGCCGAGTAGGCCGACCCGTTGGTCCAGTCGGACTCGATGCCGACGCCGAAGTTGTACTTCGCCCGCATCTCGCCGCTGGTGATCGCCTCCCAGAGACGCTCCGGCGTGGTCTTGATGTAGATCTCGAACACCTTTTCCATTTCTGACTTCTCCTCTAGCTGGCGCTTGAGCCCGGTCAGGCCGGCGGCCCAGGGCTCGGCGTACTTGCTCACCCACCTGTCGTGGACGAGCCGGATGGGAACCGGGTTCAGGAAGTGGAGCTTCTCCCGCCCGCGGCGCTTGGTCACCACGAGGTTCGCCTCCTCGAGCACCCTGAGGTGCTTCATGACGCCGAAGCGCGTCATCGGAAGGCGCTCTTCGAGGGCGGTCAGCGTCTGGCCGTCCTCCTTGAAGAGCTCGTCGAGTAGGCCCCTCCTCGTGGGGTCCGCGAGCGCTCTGAACACCTGATCCATGTCGGCAGCATAGGTGACTGATTGGTCACATGTCAAGTCCAGGGCTCTAGGGACTAGGGACTAGGGTCTGGGAAATGCAATACTTAAGTAAATGCTTAACCAACTGGATCGCGTTTTCCAAGCCCTCTCCGATCCCAGCCGCAGGGTCATGGTCGACCGGCTCACGCGCGGGCCCGCGTCGGTCAGCGAGCTCGCGCAGCCGCTTGACATGTCGCTCGCGGCCGTGGTCCAGCACATCCAGGTGCTGGAGGCGAGCGGGCTGGTCCAGTCGCACAAGGTGGGCCGCGTGCGGACCTGCCAGATCGAGCCGAAGGCGCTGCGGACGGCCGAGCACTGGATCACCCAGCGTCGCACGAGCTGGGAGCGCCGCCTCGACCGCCTCGGCGACCACCTCGCCCAGAACCCCGAATAGAAACGGAGCCCAATGATGTCCGTGACCCATCACACCTTCTCCCTCGACCGCAGCTACGACGCCTCGCCCGAGCGCGTCTACGCGGCGTGGGCCGACGCCAGCGAGAAGAAGCGCTGGTGGGCCGGCGGCGACGAGAGCCTGGAGCTCGACTTCCGCGTCGGCGGCCGCGAGGTCAGCCAGGGCGAGGTCGAGGACATGCGCTACCGCTACGAGGCCGTCTACCAGGACATCGTCCCGAACGAGCGGATCATCTACACCTACGAGATGCACATCAACGACGCCCGCACCTCGGTGTCGGTGGCCACGGTGCAGTTCGCCGCGGACGGCGACGGCACCAGGCTCACCTTCACCGAGCAGGGCGCGTTCCTCGACGGCCTCGACAGCGGTGAGCTCCGCGAGAACGGCACGGGGAGCCTGCTGGGCTTCCTCGACAGCTACCTCGCGGGAGAGCGCGCGAGCGCCTAGGCCGCCCGGGCGAACTCGTATGTGACGCGGGCGAGGCCGTCGCCGACGGTCCTCGTGTCGACGAGCCGCAGCGGCTTGCGCTCGCTGGTCTCGCCGAAGAGGCGTTCGCCGTCGCCGAGCACGACCGGGAAGACGACCAGGCGAACCTCGTCGACCAGATCGTTCTCGATCAGGGTGCGCGCGAGCTGGTAGCTGGCGTAGACCACGATGTCTCCGTCCAGCTCCCGCTTGAGCCGGGCGACCTCGCCCGCCACGTCACCGTTCAGCACCGTCGCGTTGCTCCAGCGGGCCTCGTCCAGCGTCGAGGAGACGACGTACTTGGGCAGGCTGTTCAGCCGCTCCGCCCACTCGTCGTCGCGGGACAGCCAGCGCTCGGCGAACCACTCGTCGCTGCGGCGCCCGAGCAGCAGGGCCTCGGTGCCGAGCGCCTCCTCGAAGAACACCTTGGCCCACGGCTCGAAATCGCTCCCGGCGGACTCGAGGAACCAGCCGCCAAGCCTGAAGCCCTCCCTGCCGTCCGGGTCCTGGACGACTCCGTCGAGCGAGACGTTCGTGCTGATGACGATCTTTCCCATCGCAGCTCTCCTTTCGTTGGTCTGTGGCTGCGTGGGTCGAGGCGTCCACCGTTGACGAAACTCAGCGACGAATTTCCGGCAGCCCGTACGTCGTTGCCTGTGTGAGGATGGTGAGCGTGACCGAGCAGACGCTGGCCCGCGCGCGTGCCGGAGACGAGGACGCGTTCCGCGAGCTGACCGACCCGTACCGGCGGGAGCTCCAGCTCCACGTCTACCGGATCGTCGGCTCCACGCAGGACGCCGAGGACCTCCTCCAGGACACGCTGCTGGCCGCCTGGCGAGGCCTCGACGAGTTCGAGGAACGGGCCTCGGTCCGCAACTGGCTGTACCGGATCGCCACGAACCGGTCGCTCGATGCCCTGCGCGCGGATCGCCGCCGGCCGGACATCCAGCGGCCGCCGCAGATGCCCGAGCCCACCCGCAGGACCAACCCGCTCTGGCTAGAGCCCTACCCCGACGCTCTCCTGGACGGCGTCCCCGACGAGGCCCCGGGCCCCGAGGCGCGCTACGAGACCAAGGAGGCGATCGAGCTGGCGTTCATCGTCGGCCTTCAGCGCATCCCGGCGCAGCAGCGGGCGGTGCTGGTGCTCCGCGACGTGCTGGGTTACCGCGCCGCGGAGGCCGCCGAGATGCTCGGCACCAGCGAGGCGTCGGTGAACAGCCTGCTGCTTCGCGCCCGCGCGTCTTTGCAGTCTCGGATGCCCGCCGGCGCTCGCGAGCGGGCGCCGCTCCCGGATTCGGCCCCCGAGCGCGAGATCGTCGGCCGCTTCGCCGAATCTGTGGAGAACGGCGACGTGGACGGCATGGTCGCGCTCCTGACCGACGACGCGTGGCTCAGGATGCCGCCCCTCCCGCACGAGTACCAGGGACTCGAGGCGATCTTCGGATTCCTGCGTGCCGCCGAGGATCGCCGCGGCGCGCCGCTGCGAGTGCTGCCCACTCGCGCCAACGGCCAGCCGGCGTTCGGCGCCTACCTTCAGGGTCCGGATAGCGCGGCCGCCGGCGCGTACTCCGTTTTCGTCCTGACCCTCGAGGGCGAGCGGATCTCCGCCATCACGTGGTTCGCCGGCGGCGACGCCCTTGCGCGATTCGGCCTGCCGCGAACGCTCTAGTCGCAACTTCGGGCCCTCGACCGGGATCTCAACGGTCGATGGGAGTGGCGCGTTGGCACTCGGCCCGGTCGGGAGCGGTCCGTTCCCTAGCGAGACCGGCCGCAGCCGCGGCCGGATGGACCGCATCCGCTCCGGTGCCGGGATCGAACGGCATGCCCGTCCTCGGTCCGGTCGCCGCCGAGCCCGGCAGGTCTCAGACGCTGGGCTCGGTGGTGTCGGCCGATACGCCGCGCTAGGCGACCGCGACCTGCGCGGGCGCGGCGGCCGGCGCCGGAGCGGGCTGGAGCGTCTCGGCGGCTCCCGCCTCTGCGGCCTTCCACTCGCCCATCGTGCGGCGGAGCTGGAAGTAGGCGATCCCGCCCGGCAGCGTGGGCAGCCAGAAGGCGATCGCCCGGTAGGCGAGGACGGCGAGCACCGCGGTGCCGGGATCCACGCCGAAGGCGAGGAAGGCGCCGATCATGCCGCCGTCGACGCCGCCGATGCCACCGGGGAGCGGCAGCGTGTTGGCGAGGGTGCCGACGAAGTAGGCCATCACGATCACGCCCACCGGCGGGACATGGCCGAAGGCATGGAAGGCGGCCCACAGCACGGCGATGTCGAAGCCCCACCAGGCGATCGCGCCGAGCAGGCCCGGCTCACGCGAGCGGAACAGGCCGAGGGCGCCGCGCACGCCGGCGGCCACCGAGTGACCCAGCCACTTGGCGCGGCGGACGATCGCGCGGGAGCTTTCGGGAGCAGCCACGCCGGTCACTCCGCGCAGGCGCGATAGCGAGAGGGCGGCGATGATCACCAGCGCGCCGAAGGCGGCCGGCACGAGCGTCAGCCCGACAGGCGCGCTCCCGGAAAGCAGTCCGACGTAGAGGCTGACGCCGAACACGAGCAGGGCGGCCATGTAGACGCCGTAGAGGATCACGAGGAAAGAGGTCATGCGGCGAGCGACGGTGCGCCCGTCCATGCCGGAGCGCTTGAGCGCCCAGGCGGTGAGGGCGACGCCGCCGGCGCCGCCCGCCGCGAGGAGGCGGGTGGCGGCCAGGCCGGCCATCGTGATCTCGTAGCTCTCACGCCAGCCGATGCGCGAGCCCGAGCGGGCGAACACGGCGCGGAAGAGGCCCATGTAGCCGAGGAACGAGAGGATCTCGAGCCCGACGGCCACGAGCAGCCAGCCGGGGCGGCCGGAGCTGACGCGCGACCAGGTGTGGCCCAGCTCGTGGAGCTTGGGGAGCAGGAACCAGCCGGCGGCGCCGGCAACCACGATCGCCGCGCTCCAGGTGAGTGCTTTCTTCCTGTTCCCCCTCATGCGCTTCAGACTCGCAACCTGAGGCAGTTGTTACTAGGCGGAAACCCGGCGAAGCCGGGGTGCGGGTAGCCCCCGTATGCGTGCATGAACCGCTCTACGGAGCGGAATGCAACCTGGATCAGCCGGCGCGCAGAGAGTGGGCGATCGCTTGGAGCGCGGGAGCGTGCTCATCGCTGGCCACCGACACGCTGAGCAGCCGCTCGCTCGCGTCATATGCGATGTCGAAGAACGGGCAGCACTCGCGCTCGACGTCGATCAGCTCGCGCAGCACGGCGCCGTCGAGGGACTCGTCGAGCCGTGCCCTCAGCGAGCGCTCGCCGCTCGCGAGCGACCGCACGTGTCGCGCCACCACCGCGTAGCGGGCGCGCTGCGCCGCCATCCCGGCCTCATCCAGCGAGCAGGCGAGTGGCAGCTCCTTCACGTCACCGACTCTAGGGCGTGCGCGAAGAAGCGGTTCTCCTCGTCGGTGCCGACCGTGACCCTGATCGCCTGGGGAGCGCCGAAGCCCGCCAGCGCGCGCACCATCACGCCGGCGTGCAGGAGGCGGTCGGCCAGCCCGAGCCCATCGCCGCCGGGCACGTCCGCGTAGACGAAGTTGGCCTGGGACGGCTCGGGGTCGAGCCCGGCCGCGGCGAGCACGTCCGCCAGCTCTCGCCGGGCGCGGCGAGCGTGCTCGATCCGGCCTTCCACCGCCTCGCGCTCGTGCAGCGAGGCAAGTGCCGCCTCCTGCGCCGGCTGGTTCACGTTGAAGATGTTGCGAACCCGATCGAGGCCATCCGCCACCTCCGGAGAAGCGATCGCGTACCCAACCCGCAGCGCGGCAAGCCCGTAGACCTTCGAGAAGGTGCGCAGCACAGCCAGCCGCGGCGCCCCGTCCCGAACGAGCTCCACCCCCTCGGGAGCGACCTCCGCGTAGTCGGCGTACGCCTCGTCGATCACGCACAGCACGTCGCCGGGGAGGGCCTCGAGGAAGCGGCGCAGGTCGCCCGCGTCGATCACGGCGCCGGTCGGGTTGTTGGGATTCGCCACGTAAACGAGCTTGGCCGGCGGGTCGAGCAGCGCGTCGAGATCGATGGCGCGGCCGTTGAGCGGCACCCGCACCGCCTCTCCCCCGCAACACGCGATCGACGTGCCGTAGCTCGGAAACGACGGCCAGGGCAGCACCCCGCGATCGCCCGGGTCGATGACCGCCACCGCGCACAGCCGGATGAGCTCGTCGGCGCCGTTGCCGAGCACCACCTGCGCGAGGGGCACCCCGTGCCGCGCCGCCAGCTCGCCCCGCAAGCGCAGCCCGCCGCCGTCGGGGTAGCGGTTCAGCTCGCCGGCGGCCGCCTCGAACGCGGCCACCGCCGCGGGCAGCGGCCCGAACGCGCCCTCGTTCGACGACAGCTTCACGATCCGGTCGAGGCCGAGCCCGGCCTGGATCTCCCGCATCGGTCGCTGCGGTCGGTACGGCTGGACGTCGGCGAGCGCTCGGCGCAACGGCATCGGGGTAGCCTAAGCGTCACCGTGGGCGACTCGATCGAGAGGTTCCCGCTCTTCCCCCTGGGCCTCGTGCTGCTCCCCGAGGAGGTCGTGCCTCTGCACATCTTCGAGGACCGCTACAAGCAGATGATCGGCGAGTGCATCGAGGAGGAGCGCGAGTTCGGGATCGTCTGGCTCTCCGACGACGGGCTCAAGGAGATCGGCTGCACCGCTCGGATCGCCCAGCTCCTCGAGCAGATGGAGGACGGCCGGATGAACATCCTCGTGAAGGGGGCCACGCCGTTCCGGCTGATGCGCCGGATCGAGGACCTGCCCTACCCGGCGGGCGACATCGAGCTGCTCGACGAGGACCAGATCGACGTCCTCGACGACACGCTTGCCGAGCAGGCACGCGAGCGCTACGCCCAGCTGGTGGAGCGCATCACCGACGAGCGCCCGGATGCCGAGCGGCTCGCCGGCCTCGACGCCTACGGCATGGCCGCCACGATCGACTTCGCGCTCGATGCCAAGCAGCAGCTGCTCGAGGCGCGCTCCGAGGACGAGCGGATGCGGATGGTGGGTGAGCTGTTCGTGAACACGATGAAGCGGCTCGACCTCGTGGAGCGCGCGGGCGAACGCGCCCGCAGCAACGGCAAGGTCCGGTTCTAGCGGCGCTACTTCTTCGTGCAGAAGTCCTCGAGCTGCAGCGCCAGCAGCTCCGCCTGCGTGAGGAGCGACGGCAGGCCCGGCTGGCCCTCGCCCCACACCAGGGTCCCGTCGGGCGTCTTCAGCTCGAACGTGCGCCGGCCGGGAAGCGCGGGCGGAAACTGCTCCCCGTCCTTGATCAGCGGCGTGGCCTCGCGCTCGATGCTGCGGGCGTCGAGCACGGCCTTGCTCGGGAGCTGATGCAGCGCGCCCGTGTTGCAGCTCGTGCGGCCGTCCTCGGTCACGTGCATCTGCTCCCGGACGTTCCCCGGCCCGCCGCTGATCTGCATGCCGAGGACGTCGCCGGAGCTGCCGCCGCATCCCGCCAGCGCGACGCCCACGCACACCGCAACAGCCGGCGCCCACCTCATACGAACAGGAAGGTGGCGCCCTGGGTCTCGCGCAGGAAGCGCGGCGTGGACATGACGCCCGCCAGCCGCTCCTCCACGGCGAACGGCGTGACGCTCATCGCCTCGACCGATGCCGAGCAGGCGTAGATCGTGAGCGCCTCGAGCTGGAGTGCCGTGTCGCGCAGCTCGAGGAGCGAGCTCGCGAACGTCTCGCGTCCCGCCCAGGAGAGCGACGGCGTGGCCTCGGGCTCCTGCGCCCGCCGGAAGAGGTCGTCGTCGAGCATGATCGCCAGCCCGCTGAAGGCGGCGAGCACCGCGCACCGCTCGCCGTCCGCGGCGGTCGACACGAGCACCGACAGGCCCGAGTAGAAGCGCTCGAGCTCGCCCGTGGAGACGACTGCGGCCAGCGAGTACTCCTGCGAGGTCACAATCCGATTGTGACGACCGTGGACGCGAGGGGTCTCGCCTGCCCGCTGCCGCTGACGATGGCCAAGCGGCGCATGGCCGAGCTCGAGCCCGGCGAATCCCTGCTCGTCCTGGCCACCGACCCAGAGGCGCCCATCGACCTCGCGGCCTGGGCCGCCGAGGAGGGCCACGCGTACGAGCAGCGCGAGCTCGAGGGCTGGAGCGAGTTCCTGCTGCGGAAGTTCGCGCTCAGCGCAGGGGCGTGACGGGCGCCAGATCGCCCGCCGCCACGGCCTCGAGCCGCCGCTTCGGGCGCCGGTGAGTGCCTGCCAGCGCTCGGATCTCGGCGGCGGTGGCCTCCGGCAGGTCGCGCACGTCCGGCAGGGCAGCGGGGTCGGCATAGAAGCCGAAGTGCGCGTGGCCCTCGTAGCCGAACACGCCCACCGACAGAGCGTGCTGCTCCGACAGCGGCACCACCGGATACGCCTCCTCGAGCTGCGCGCCGAGCATGTACAGCGGCGCGGGCGGACCCGGGATGTTCGAGATCGTGACGTTGTAGGTGCGCGGGCTGGCGGCCAGCCGCGCGGCGATCGTCTTCAGCGGCGAGGGCAGCAGCCCGAGGGCGGTGAGCACCATGTTGCTCCCGTCCGAGCGGTTCGAGCGCTTGAACGCCGATGTGGCCTGGTGCACGCGGCGCAGCCGCGCCTGCGCGGTCGACACGTGCACCGGCAGCTCGACGAAGCAGAACGAGATGCGGTTCCCGCCGCTGCCGTCGTGCTCGTCGTCGCCGCGGAGATTCACCGGCACCATCACCTTCAGCGGCTGCGGCACGTCGCCGCGCCGTAACGCGAGCGAGCGCAGCGCACCCGCCACGGCGGCCAGGTAGACGTCGTTCACGGTCACCCGGTCGCCGGGACCCGGGCCCGCGAGCAGCGGCCTGCGCTTTGCGCGGAAGATGTCGTCCATGTCCGCCCGGTAGCGGACGAGCGTGCGCTGCGGTCCGATCTGCACGTTCACCGGTGACTCCGGCGCGACCGTGAGGATGTCCTCGCGCACCACCGCCGACACGCGCCGGACCGTCTCCGCCACGCGGGTGGCGTGCCGCCGCGGCGAGAGCATCAGCTCGGCGGCGCCGCGGGCCAGGCCGAGCATGCGGCCGCTTGTGTCCACCGCGGCGTCGACCGCCAGCTGAACTCGCCCGGGATGCGGCTCGGGCTCCCACTCGTCGACCTCCGCGGCCTCGGGCTGATCCGGCGTCCCATCGAACAGCAGCAGCGCGATGTCCACCGCCGCCAGGCCGTCGACCATCGCATGATGGAGCTTGGCGATCATCCCGACGCGCCCGTCGTCGAGCTGCGGCACGAGCAGCACCTGCCACAACGGCCGCCGACGGTCGAGCGGAGTGGAGAACGCCGCGTCGGTGAGGGCGAAGAAGCTGCTTTGGCTGATCGGCTCGCCGGGAGCGGTCAGCGGGACGACGTGGTGGCAGAGGTCGAAGCTCGTGTCGTCGACCCAGAAGGGCTCGTCGAACGGCGGCGGCGGGAATGCCAGCCGCTGGCGGAAGCGCGGCATCAGGTGCAGCCGCGAGGAGATGCTCTCGGCGAGTGCCTCCACGGTTGGACGCGGCCGGTCCGGGTGGGGCTCGAACAGCGCGCTCCAGCCAACGTGCATGTGAGCATTCGGAGTCTCGACGCGCAAGAAGGAGACGTCGAGCGGACGAAGTCTTGTTCGCATCCCTCCCCCTCCCACAGGGGTCCTGCCTAATCGGGGCCAGGCGAACGCGAAGTCTTCCCTAAGTGCGGGGTCGCGCACACCCCCCAGGCCCGGGAATGCACGCAATTTCCGGCTAATCCACCACCATTGCGACGCCCCCGCGGCGCGGGTCGCCGCCACCGGACAGCTCGCCCGTCTCCGGGTCGCGTGCCACGGCCTGCACGCCGCCGAAGTAGAGGTTGCGCTCGTGCCAGCGCTCGACCTTCCAGCCGTCGCGCTCGAGCGCCTCGAGTGCGGCCGGATCCACGCCCGGCTCGGCGTCCACCAGGCCCGCCTCGAAGTGCACGCGCGGGCGCTCGACCGCCTCCTGGGCGGGCATGCCGCCGTCCACCACGTTCAGGAGCGTCTGGAGGATCGCGGAGCGGATGCGGTTCGAGCCCGCCGAGCCCAGGGCCACCTCTGGCTGCCCGTCGAGCAGCACCACGGTCGGGGCCATCATGCTCGGAATCCGGTGCCCGGGCGTGTGCCGGTGGTAGCCGTGCGGGTTGAGGTCGGCCTCGCCGAGCATGTTGTTCAGGTGCATGCCGGTGCCCGGCACGATCACCCCCGAGCAGGAGCCGTTCGAGCAGGTCACGCTGGCGCACGCGCCCTCGGCGTCGAGCACGGCGATGTGGGTCGTCGAGCCGAGACGCGAGTCGAGCGCCTTTGCGGCCGACTCGAGCGCCTCCTTCGCCAGGAAGCGCTCCAGGTAGCCCTCGGACTGGAGCCCGAGCATGAACTCGTCGGTCCGCTCGCGGTTCACCTGGTCCATCACCTCCACGAGCGTGCGCAGGTCGCCGGGGCGGCCGAGGCGCTCGAGCAGGTCGAGCGCGTAGGCGATCAGGATCCCGCCGGACGACGGCGGCGGGTTGGTGATCACGTCGCGGCCGCGATAGTGGGCGCGCGCCGCCTGGCGCTCGACGACGTCGTATGAAGCCAGGTCCTCGCGGGTGATCAGGCCGCCGCGCTCCAGCACCCAGTCGCTGACCGTCGCCGCCACATCGCCCGTGTAGAGGAAGTCCGGGCCCTCGGCGCCGAGGCGATCCAGCAGGTCGCCGACCTCGGGCATCCGCACGATCTCCCCCGCCCGGAGCGCCCGGCCCTGCGGGTGGTAGATCGCCTGCCCCTCCGGCTCGGCGGCCATGATCGGGTCGAGGATCTTGAGCAGGTACTCGCCGATCGGGCTGACCTCCACGCCCTCGCGCGCGGCCCGCGCCGGCTCGCCCACGAGGGCGGACAGCGGCATCGAGCCGAAGCGCCTCAGTGCCTCGTCCAGACCCTTCGGCGTGCCCCAGACGCCGCACGACGAAGCGCCGATGTTGAACACCTGGAACGCGTCGTCGTGCCAGTAGACGCGGATCGGGGTGAGTGCCGCGAACTCTCGCCCCTCCATCCCCTTGCCGGGAGCCGCCACGAAGAAGTCGAGCAGGTGGTCCTCGCCCGACGCGGTGTGCAGCAGCATGAACCCGCCCGCGCCCGGCCCGGTGAGCGGCGACTCGGTGACGAACGACATGAGCACCGCGCCCACCGCGGCGTCCACCGCGTTGCCGCCCTCTCTGAGAATCCGGGCGCCGGCCTCGGCCGTCAGTGGGTGCCCGGCCGCCACCACGCCTTGCATG
>DATNBJ010000283.1:0-5398 GCA_035572055.1 Thermoleophilaceae bacterium
CTGAAGCACGTGATCGACGGCCTGCACGGCGCGATCGTGACCGGCGCCGGGCTGGGCAGCCACGTGGTGGCGCTGGTCGTCGTGCTGGCGTGGGCGCTGGCCGGATTGGCGCTGGCCGTGCGCTTCTTCCGCTGGGACTAGGCGGGAGCCTTTCCCGCAGCACAATTGGGCCATGTCCTGGCGCGTTGTCGCTTGGGGTGTCGCCGTCGCGACGGCTGCTCTGGGCGCCTGGTTGTACGTCGCGGCGCCCGGCGTTGCCACGTATTGGCTCAGCTTCTTCCTGATGCTCCCGCTGTGGCTTGGGCTGTTCGGAGTCCTTGGAGACCGCCTGCCCCTGCGGGTCCACTGGGTGGGGGCCGCGCTGCTGGCGGCGGCGGGGGTGGCGAGCTATCTGGTCTCGCCCAACGCCGACTGGTGGAACTTCGGGCAGCTCGCCATCGTTCCGCTCGTGGTGCTGATCATCAAGCGAGGAACGCAGAGAGAATGCGGTTCCGGCCTCGGTGGGAGCGACCCGAAGGGGGTGGATGACTTTCGGGCTGATATGCATGCCGAAAGTCATCCAGGTCGACGTGTCTGCCCCGCTCGGGCCGCCCCTTATTGCTGTCGTTCGTACGTCAGACCACTAGTGGCAGCCGCAGTCCTCGCCCTGCCACAGCTCGCGGCCCTCGTCCAGCGCCACTCCGGCGATCACGAACGCCGCCACCGGGTCGAGCCACCACGCGCCGAATGCCGCGTTGCCCACCAGGCCGACCAGCAGCGCTGCGGCCAGGTAGGCGCAGAGCATGTTCTGCGTGCCCTCGCCGGCGGTTGCCGCTGAGTCGAGCCGCATCCCCAGGCGCTGCTTGGCGCGGCCCAGGAGCGGCATGCCGACCAGGCTGACCAGCGCCAACGCAATACCGATCCAGCTCGTCTCCGCGTGGGAGCCGGTGACCAGGTCGCGCGTCGCCTCGAACGCGACGTAGGGCGCGAGCAGCAGGAAGCTTGCCGCGACCAGCTTCTGCGCGCGGCGCTCCGAGGTCTCCGAGTGCACGCGGGTGCCCGTGAAGCGCCAGATCACGATCACCGAGGCGAAGCCCTCGATGGCGCTGTCGAGGCCGAAGCCCACGAGCGCGACGCTGCCCGCGGCGATACCCGCCGCGATGCCCACGGCGCCCTCCACGGTCATCCAGCCGAGGCTGATCCACGCGAGCAGCCGCGCAAGCCGGACGTCGGCGTCGTGAGTTACAAGCGCAGCGCCGTGCCGTTCGCTCGCAGCCATCGCTCGTGTTCACGGTACAGGGGGCAGCGGGAGGCGAGCAGGTTCCAGAACCGCGACGAGTGGTCCAGCACCTCGAGGTGGGCCACCTCGTGCTCCACGACGTAGTCGAGGATCGGCTCGGGCGCGAGCAGCAGGCGCCAGTTGAAGCTCATCGCGCCGCTCGAGGAGCACGACGCCCAGCGGGTGCGCTGCGAGCGGATCGTCAAACGTGTGTAGCGCGTGCCCGCACGGCGCACGGCCGCGTCGAGCCGCGCCGCCACCTCCACGCGCGCACGGCGCCTGTACCAGCGCTCCAGCGCATCGCGGACCGCGTCGGGACCGCGGGCGCCCACCTTCACGTGCAGCACGTCGCCCCGGCGCGACACGAACGGCCGCACACGCCCGGGCTCGACACGCACCCGCAGGCGCATCGACCGGCCCAGGTACGGAACCTCCCCGCCGTCGGAGAGCTGCGGAGCCGGCAGCGCCCGCTCGGCCTCGCGGAAGCGCCGGAGCGTCCGCTCGATCCAGCGGCGCTTCTCCTCCACCAGAGGCGGCACGTGGCGCAGCGCCATCCGCTGCGGCAGCACGACCTCCACGCCGCCCGCGTCCACCACGATCCGCGCGTGGCGCGCGCGGGACGAGCGGCGCACCGTGTATTCGATCTCTTCTTCCACGGCGGCCGAGGATAGGAAGCGCGTCAGATGATCACTTGGACCACGCCGCCGTCGACCGACCACGCCGAACCGGCCACGTAGGACGCGGCCTCGGAGCAGAGGAAGACGATCACGGAGGCGATCTCCTCGGGCGTGGCCATCCGGCCGACGGGCACCGCTTTGCGCCGCTCCGCCAGCGCCTCGTCGCGAGTGACGCCGCGCATGGCGGCGAGCTGGTCCGCCATCCCACCCTCGTCCATCCACAGGCCCGTCTCGACGCCGCCGGGCGCCACCGCGTTCACCCGCACGCCCTTGCCGGCATAGGCATCGGCGAACCCGCGCGACAGGGACAGCTCCGCCGCCTTCGCCACCGAGTAGGCGAGATTCGTGACCGACGGCCGCTTCCCCGATGACGACGAGACGTTCACGATCCGCCCCCAGCCGCGCTCGGCCATCCGCGGCGCGGCCGCGCGCATCAGCCGCATCGGACCGAGCACGTTGAGCTTCCACTGCTCGTCCCAGTCGTCGTCGCTGAGCTCCTCGAGCGGTGTGATCGAGCTCGTGCCCGCATTGTTCACGAGCACGTCGAGGGAGCCGAAGCGGTCCTCGCATTCGGCGACGAGCCGCTCGCCCGCATCGGGCTCGGTGATGTCGAGCGCAAGCCAGTGAGGCCCGACCTCGCGGAGCGCCTCCTCGCGGCGGCCGACGAGCAGCACGGAGGCACCCTCGTCGCCCAGCAGCTTCGCCGTCGCACGGCCGATCCCGTCGCCGGCGCCCGTGACCACGCACCCCCTGCCGGCCAGGCCGAGGTTCATGGGGCGATCATGTCGGGCTCGTTCGACACGGGAGATCCACCTTGAAGAGCCACACGGTCTATCGAACTTTCAACACCGAGCGCCGCCGCGAGTTCGTCCGCATCACCGAGGACGTGCAGCAGGCGGTGGACGACTCGGGCGTCAGCGAGGGCCTGGCGCTGGTCTCGGCCATGCACATCACCGCAGGCGTCTGGGTGAACGACGACGAGCCGGGCATCCAGGCCGATGCCCTCGAGTGGCTCGACAAGCTCGCGCCGGCCACCTGGCAGGAGCCGCCGAACGACGTCGCGCGCGAGCTCCTGCCCGACGGCGGCGACTACCGCCACCATCGCGGCGGCGAGGACAACGGCGACGCCCACCTGAAGAACCTGCTCGTGCACCACCAGGTGATCCTGCCGGTGACAGAAGGCCGCCTCGACCTCGGCCCCTGGCAGGCGGTCTTCTACTGCGAGTTCGACGGGCAGCGCAGCAAGCGCCTGGTGATCAAGGTGATCGGGGACTAGTCCTCGAACTGCGTCTCGGTGGCGAACGAGCCGCCCTCGTCGCACAGGCCGCCCTTCTGGCTCACGGCCCTGTGGCTGAAGATCTGCTTCCCGGCCGCGTCGTAGCCCGTGGCCGACCGGACCCGCTGGGCGCCGGGCACCGCCGCCAGGACGAGCGAGTCGGCTGTGTGGAACGCCGCGGGCGCCGGATAGAGCTGGGCCTGCGCGGTCTGACCGTTGTCGAGTTGGAGCGCCACGCCGCGTGCGGCCGGAGCCGCAAAGCCGAAGTAGAACGTCTCGGCCGGCGACCTGCAGATGCCCGCGAGGAAGACGCGAGCGTCCGCGTCGCCGATGCGCTCGTCGCAGGCGAGTCCCAGCGACTCGAGCTTCCCGCCGGGCGTGTGCCGCTCGCGAATTCCCACACAGTCATTGAGCGTTCCCAGGTCGTTGCGGGCGCGAGCGGCGCGGAACTGGTACCGGCCCCCGTCCGGCGCCTGCCCGCTCGCGACCACCGGAGACCCCTTGAACGGGTCGACGAACCTGCACGGCGCCGACGAGGACGGTTGCCGCCGGTGGACGATCCGATGGCCCGCGGCGTCATAGGCGTCCAGCCAGCGGAACCCGCGAGCGCTGCCCGCGAAGGCCACGTAGACCTGCGTGTGGGCGGCAATCGAAGCGGGGATCGGGTAGAGCCTGGCCCTCAGCGTGCGGCCGCTCGCGTAGCGGAAGCGCACGCCGGCCACCTCGTCCGACGCGGTGCCCAGCAGCGACATCCGGTGATGCCCGCAGTCGCCGGTGGTGTCCGGATCCGCGACGCCCCCCAGGTCGATGAAGCCGCAGCCCGCGTCGCTCAGCGCGCGGGCGTCGAGGCTCAGACAGAGCAGGCCGCCCGACTTCGATCCCGAGATCGAGAACCTGCCGAAGCGCGACTTGCCGTGGGCGATCGGGACCTGATGCACGGCCGCGGCGGCGGGCGCCGCCAGCAGCAGGAGCGCGACCAGCGCCAGCCGCCTCACCGCTCGTACACCTCCGGGTTCGCGCAGTGCGGCATCCGCTCCCCCGCGAGCGCGGCCAGCAGGTTGTCCACCGCCATGTCCGCCATCGCCGCGCGCGTGGCGTGCGTGGCCGAGCCGATGTGCGGCGACAGCGTGAGGTTCGGGCACATGAACAGCGGATGTTCGCCGGGGAGCGGCTCGGGATCAGTGACATCGAGCGCGGCGCCCGCGATCCAGCCCTGATTCAGCGCGCGGACCAGCGCGTTCGTGTCGACGATCGGTCCGCGGGCCGTGTTCACGAGGATCGCGCTGGTCTTCATCCGCCGCAGCGCGCCCTCGCCGATCAGACCGCGCGTCTCGGGAGTCAGCGGCGCATGGATGCTCACATAGTCCGAGCGCTCGAGCAGCTCGTCGAGCGGCACGCCGCCGCTACGCGCGGTGTGGATCACCTCCATCGAGAACCCGGAGGCGCGCTGGGCCACCGCTGAGCCGATCCGGCCCATGCCGATCAGCCCGAGCACCGCGCCGTGCACGTCGTGGCCGAGCAGGAAGTCCGGCTCCCAGCTCCATTCGCCGATGCGTGCGGCGCGCTCGGCATCGTGCAGGCGCCGGGCGGCCGCCAGCAGGAGCGCGAACGTGAGATCCGCGGTGGCGTCTGTGAGCACGCCCGGTGTGTGACCCACCGGAATCCCGCGCGCCGTGGCGGCGGCGAGGTCCACGTTGTCCACGCCCACGGCGTAGTTCGAGACGACGCGCACGCTGGGGCACGCGTCGAAGAAGGCCGCGTCGATCGTCTCGGTGAGCTGGGTCAGCACAGCCTCGGCCTCGCCTGCGCGCGCGAGAAGCAGGTCGCGCGAGGGTGGTCGCGAGGCGGACCAGAGGTCGAGCTCGTGCGCCTTCCCCAGCCTGTCGAGCGCGCCACCCGGAAGCTTGCGAGTGACGAAGCACCGGGCCACTGCCCGAGACGCTAGATCATCCAGCTATTTCGCGCCAAGAACGCTGTGGAGCAGGCCCGGAAAGCGCTTGTCCAGATCCGCGGCGCGCAGCTCGCTGTGGCGCTCGCGTCCCTCGACCCGCTGGCGCAGCACTCCGGACTCGCGCAGCACCTTGAAGTGGTGGCTGGCGGTGGACTTGCCCACCGGCAGGTCGAAGGTGCCGCAGGCCATCGGCGTGCCCGCCACGTGGAGCTGACGGACGATGTCGAGCCGGACGG
>DATNBJ010000284.1:0-3623 GCA_035572055.1 Thermoleophilaceae bacterium
CTCCATTCAGCCCGCCGGCAACGCGTAGGCGACGACGGCCGCGTAGTGGACCGCCGCCGCGGCGATCACCAGCAGGTGGAAGATCTCGTGGTAGCCGAAGACCTTCGGGCTCGGGTCCGGGCGGCGCAGCGCGTAGATCACGGCGCCCGCGGTGTAGAGCAGGCCGCCGACGACCAGCAGCGTGACCGCGCCGATGCCCGCGCGCGACACGAGCTGGGGGATCGTGACGATGCCGACCCAGCCGAGCGCGAGGTAGACCGTCGCGATGAGCCACTTCGGCGCGTCGATCCAGACGAGCTTCAGCACGATGCCGAGCAGCGCGCCGCCCCAGACGGCCACGAGCACCACTCGCGACAGCGTGCCGTGTAGCACGAGCAGCGCGAAGGGCGTGTAGGTGCCCGCGATCAGCACGAAGATCATCGAGTGGTCGAGCCGCCGCATCCAGCGCCGCGCGGTGGGCTTCCAGGTGATGCGGTGGTACAGCGCGCTCGTGCCGAACAGCGCCGAGACCGAGACCGCGTAGATGGCCGCCGCGGCGCCCGCCTTGCGCGTAGGCGCAACGAGAAGCAGCACGGCGCCGGTGATCAGCGACGCGTAGAACGCGTACTTGTGGGTCACGCCGCGGAAGCGCGGCCGCGCCCGTTCCTCGCCGATGCTGACTGCTCCGGTCACCGCTGGCTGTGGAGCGTAACGGGCGCGACGGCTTCGATGGCGTCGAGCAGCACGCGCGCGAACGCGGCGCCCTTGACGGTCACCCCGGCGTGGTCGCAGTCGATCTCGAAGACGGTCGCGGAGAGGCACTCGGCGAGCTCGTACTGCTTGCGCGGCGGCACCGCCGTGTCGGACGTGGTGACGATCACCGCGGCGGGCACGTCGAGCCTTCCGATCCAGCGGCGGCCGTCGAAACGGCCCAGCTCGCGGCCGGCCTCGGCCAGGTCGCGGGCGCTGCCGCGCGACAGCTCGGCGGCCACCCAGGCGGTGTTGTCGTTGTCCGGGAAGCCGGCGCGCCGCAGACCCCAGGTCCATGACGAGAGCGGGAACACGTTGAGCGCCAGCCGCAGCACGCCCATCGACCGCCACAGCAGCTTCATGCGGGGCTCGGTCCAATCGGGCGCGGTGGCGCCCAGCACGAGGCTCGACACCGTGTCGGGATGGTCGCGCGCCATCAGCGACGCGATCGGCCCGCCCATCGAGTAGCCCACCGCGGTCACCGGGCCGAGCTCGAGCATGCGCACGACGGCCGCCGCGTCGGCGGCACACGCGGGGAGCGAGAACGGCTCCGGGGTTCGCAGTCCCCGGCCGTGGCCGCGGTGGTCGATCGCCAGCACGCGGTAGCCGGCGTCCGACAGCGGGCCATAGGCGCGGAACCAGTTCAGGTCGCTGGGGAACATCCAGCCGTGGAGCAGGAGCAGCGGCGGCCCGTCGCCGCCCGAGTCGCGCACGAACAGCTCGCCCACTCCCGGCACGTGGACGACGCAGCCCTGCGGCAGCTCCACGGGCGGATCAGGCACGGCCCAGCTCGCCTTCGGCCCGGTCGTGGCCCGCGAGGAACGCGACCTGGATGTAGGTGATCACGGGCTCGAGCTGGGGGATCTCCTCGATCCTGCCCTGGCGCACGCGCTCGGCCACCAGACCTTCCACGGCGGCGACCGTCGCCTCGAAGACCTCGTTCGGCAGCTCGGGGAGCTCGGGCGCCACCTCGCGCTGGCTCTGGTGGAGAGTCCGCAGGAGCTCGGCGAAGCGCACGTGCACCTGGGCGCGACGGTCGAGCGCGCGGGGGCCGGCCGCCAGCACCTCGATGAGGAAGGTGCGGGCGAAGGCCGGCACGCTGACGAGCGTCTCGAGGTACGCGCGCACACCCGCGTGGAGGCGGTCCTTCCAGTCGCCCTCGGCCTCCAGGGTCGCGCGCGAAACGGCCTCGATCAGCAGCGCCACGCCGGTGTCCCAGGCCGCGATGAAGCACGCCTCCTTGTCGCCGAAGTGCTCGTAGAAGGTCTTGCGCGACACGCCCGCGCGGCCGACGACGTCGGCAACGGTGGTGGCGGCGTAGCCCTTCTCCGCCACAGCCTCCGAGATCGCTGTCAGCATGCGGCCTCGCTGCGATGCGAGCACCTCTTCGCGCGCCAGCCCGTGCGGCCCGCGCGGCAGCGGAGCGATCGGCTCGCCGGAGGCGAGTGGACGGGATCCCATAGTGGTAAACGATAACGTACAGAAGTCTGATGACGGCGCCGATCGACTTCGAGGCTGAGGGCCTGCTCGACGGCGTCGATGGAGACGCGCGGAAGGCGCGTCAGGAGCTGCTCGAGCAGCTCGCCGAAGATGGCGTCTCACTCGACGAGCTGAAGCGCGCGGTGGCGGAGAACCGGCTCGCCCTGCTCCCCGTCGAGCGCGTCCTGGCGGGCGACGGGCGTTACACGGCGCGTGAGGTGGCCGAGAAGAGCGGACTCGATCCCGAGTTCCAGCAGCGCCAGCTGCGCGCGCTCGGGCTGGCGATCGGCGATCCGCACGAACGGCGCTTCGACGAGGCCGATGTGGAGTCCGCCAAGGCGGTGAAGCTGTTCCTCGACGCTGGGCTCCCCGAGGAGGGCATCCTCGAGATAAGCCGCGTGATGGGGGACTCGATGTCGAAGCTGGCCGCCGCCATCGGCGGCGTGGCCGGCCAGGCGCTCCTCCAACCGGGCGACACCGAACGCGACCTCGGCCTGCGCTACGTGCAGGCCATGCGCGAGCTCGGGCCGCTGGTGGGACCGGTGGTCACGCGCGTGCTCTCCCTCCACCAGCTCGAGAACGCGAAGAACGTCGTGGTCAGCCAGGCCGACATCGCGGCCGGCAACGTGCAGGGCTCGCAGGACATCTGCGTGATGTTCGCCGACATGGTCGGGTTCACACGCATCGGCGAGGACGTCGACCCGGTCGACCTCGGCCGGATCGCCAACCGGCTCACCGACCTCGCGATCGACGCGTCCCCCTCCGGTGTGCGGCTCGTGAAGACCATCGGCGACGCGGTGAAGCTCGTCTCGCGCCGCGACGTGGACGCCCTGCTCCGAACGGCGCTGGCGCTCGTCGAGCGCTCGGACGAGGAGGGCGAGTCGTTCCCGCAGCTGCGGGTGGGCGTGGCGTGCGGCGAGGCCCTCCCCCGCTCCGGCGACTGGTACGGCACGCCGGTGAACCTGGCGAGCCGAATCACGGCTCACGCCCGGCCGGGCAGCGTCCTGACCACCAACGAGGTCCGCGAGCGGGCGGAGGGCGACTACCAGTGGTCGCAGGCCGGCGTGCGGCGGTTCAAGGGAATCAGGGAGCCGGTGGGGCTGGTTCGCGTGCGTCGGCCTGAAGCCGGCTGAGCACGGTCGCCGCCGCCTCGTCGGGCGGAAAGACGGGATAGAAGACGTGCACGATCTTGTGCTCGCGCACGATCAGCGTTATCCGCTTGTAGAGCTTCAGACCAGAGGTCTCGAAGGTCGGCAGGCGGAGAGCCTCGGCGAGCTCCAGGTTGGTGTCCGAGAGGATCGGATACGGCAGGCCCACCCGCTCGGCGAACTCGTGCTGGTCCTCGAGCGACTGCGCGCTGAGCCCGAGCACGCGGGCGCCGAGGCGCTCGAGGTCGGCGGCGTGGTCGCGGAACG
>DATNBJ010000285.1:0-4494 GCA_035572055.1 Thermoleophilaceae bacterium
CCGAGGCGTTCATCCGCGGGCTCGAGCGGCGGCTGGCCGAGGGCCAGTCGGTGGACGACATGCACTCGGTGGCCAGCTTCTTCGTCTCGCGCGTGGACACCGAGGCGGACAAGCGGCTCGAGGCGCTCGGCCGCACCGACCTCCAGGGCACGGCGGCGGTGGCGAACGCGCGGGCGGCCTACCTCCGCTTCAAGGACATATTCCACGGCGAGCGCTTCGCCGGACTGCTCGAGTCGGGCGCGCACGTGCAGCGGCCGCTGTGGGCGTCGACCGGCACGAAGAACCCCCTCTACTCAGAGGTGAAGTACGTGGAGGAGCTCGTGGCGCCGGAGACGGTGAACACGATGCCGCTGCCCACGCTGCTCGCGTTCGCCGAGCGCGGTGAGCTGAAGGGCGCGACCGCCGACGCCGATCCGGCCGAGGTGGAGCGCGACCTGAATGCGCTTGCCGACGCCGGCGTGGACCTGGCCGACGTGACCAACAAGCTGCTGAACGACGGCGTCGACCTGTTCGCCGTGGCAATGAAGAAGCTGCTCTCCGGCATCGAGGCGCGCCGCCAGGCCGTGACCACCGGCCGCCCCGACACGATCCGCGCCACGCTGCCGCGCGAGCTCGAGCCCGCCGTGGCCGCGCGCGTGGAGCGCGCGGCGCGGGAGGACGTGGCCCAGCGCGTCTGGCGCAAGGACGAGAGCCTCTGGGGCGGCCCGGGAGTGCCGGAGATCGGCAACCGCCTCGGCTGGCTGACGGTGAGCGACGCGATGCTCGAGGAGGCCGACGTGCTCGAGGAGTTCGCGCGCGAGCTGGCGGCCGAGGGCTTCCAGCAGGCCGTGCTGCTCGGCATGGGCGGCTCGAGCCTGGCCCCCGAGGTGCTGCGCCTGACCTTCGGCAGGAGCAAGGGTGCGCTCGACCTGCACGTGCTGGACACCACCGACGCCGACGCGATCGTCCACCTCGAGCAGAAGCTCGACCTGGCCAAGACGATCTTCATCGTCTCCACGAAGTCGGGCGGGACGATCGAGACGCTGTCGCTCGCGCGCTACTTCGAGGCGCGGCTGGCGGAGAAGGTGGACGAGGACGAGACGGGCCGTCACTTCATCGCCATCACCGATCCGGGCAGCTCGCTGATCAGCCTGGCCGAGCGCCACGGCTGGCGCCGGGTGTTCCTCGCCGATCCGGACATCGGCGGGCGCTACTCCGCGCTGTCGCACTTCGGCATGGTGCCGGCGGCGCTCGCGGGCATCGAGATCAAGGCGATCCTCGAGCGCGCCCAGGTGGCCGAGCAGCGCTGCCAGAACTACGAGAAGGGCCAGGCGAACGCCGGCCTCTGGCTCGGCTGCATGATCGGCGAGCTGGCGCTGCAGAAGCGAGACAAGCTCACGTTCGTGGTGGACGAGCCGATCGCGTCTTTCGGCCTCTGGGCCGAGCAGCTCGTGGCCGAGTCCACCGGCAAGCACGGCAAGGGCATCCTGCCCGTGGCGGGCGAGCCGCCGGGGCCGCCCGAGTCCTACTCGAACGACCGCGTCTTCCTCCATCTGCGCAACGAGGCCGACCCGGACTCGGAGCGCGACGCCGCGATCGAGGCGCTCGGCGCCGCCGGCCACCCCACGGTGACCGTGGGCGTCGACGGCCAGACCGACCTGGGCAGCCTCTTCTTCTTCGCCGAGTTCGCCACGGCGGTGGCGGGCTGGGTGCTGGAGATCAACCCGTTCGACCAGCCGAACGTGCAGGAGGCGAAGGACAACACCGGCAAGGTGCTCGAGCGCTACGCGCAGGACGGGCGGCTGCCGGAGGCCGAGGACGCGTCGGACGACGCCCTCCGGTCGCTGCTCGCGCTCGTCGAGCCCGGGCGCTACCTCGCGATCATGGGCTACCTCGAGCCCTCCGACGAGTTCGACTCAGCCGTGGCGGAGCTGCGCGCGGCGGTCCGCGACGCCAGGCGGGCGGCGACGACATACGGCTACGGGCCGCGTTTCCTGCATTCCACCGGGCAGCTCCACAAGGGCGGCCCCAAGGACGGCGTGTTCCTCCAGCTCGTGCACGACGGGGGCGAGGACGCCGAGGTCCCCGAGGCCGGTTACAGCTTCACCACGCTGAAGAACGCCCAGGCGATCGGCGACCTGGAGACCCTGCGCGCGCACGGCCTGCCGGCCGAGCGCGTCCGCCTCGACGGCGACCGCGTGGCCGCCCTCCGGGCGCTCACCGCGAAGGTCAAGGAGATGCTCTGATGCAGATCGGCTTCGTCGGGCTCGGCCGCATGGGCGGCAACATGGTCCACCGGATCCTGCGCGACTCGAACAACGAGGTCGTGGCCTGGGATCCCGGCGCCGAGGCGGTGGCGACCGCGGTGGGGCATGGGGCCACCGGCGGCGACACGCTCGAGGACATGATCGCGAAGCTGGACAGGCCGCGGGCGGTCTGGATCATGGTGCCGTCGGGGCCGCCCACGCAGCAGACGATCGAGAAGCTGGTCGAGCTGCTCGACGAGGGCGACATGATCGTCGACGGCGGCAATTCGAAGTGGACCGACTCCAAGCGCGACGCGGAGGCCGCCGCCGCGCAGGGCATCGAGTTCGTGGACGTCGGGACGAGCGGCGGCATCTGGGGCCTCGAGGTGGGCTACTGCATGATGGTCGGCGGCAGCGAGGCGGCCGTGCAGCGGCTCGCGCCGATCCTCGACGTGCTGGCGCCGCCCGACGGCTGGGGCCACATGGGCCCGAGCGGCTCGGGCCACTACGTGAAGATGGTCCACAACGGGATCGAGTACGGGCTGATGCAGGCCTACGGCGAGGGGTTCGAGATCCTGCACGCCTCCGAGTACGACCTCGACCTCCACGCGATCTCGCACCTCTGGGGCCAGGGCTCGGTGATCCGCTCCTGGCTGCTCGAGCTCACGGAACGCGCGTTCGCGGACGGCGGAAACGACCTCGCGAAGATCCGCGGCTACGTGGAGGACTCGGGCGAGGGCCGCTGGACCATCGCCGACGCGATCGAGCACAACGTGCCGGCGCCGATCATCACGCTGTCGCTTCTGTCGCGCTTCACCTCGCGCCAGGAGGAGTCGTTCTCGGCCAAGGTCACGGCCGCGCTGCGGCATCAGTTCGGCGGGCATGTGGTGAAGAGTGAATAGGTCTGGGGTGTGGGGTCTGGGGTGTGGGGAACGACCCAGCCTCAGGCCTTTCCCCACACCCGACACCCCACACCCGACACCCTGAGTCATGGCAATCGTCGAACAAGACAACCCGCTCGTCGAAGGCCTCGAACGCACCCCCGTTCACCCAACGACGCTGATCATCTTCGGCGGCACGGGTGACCTTGCTCAGCGCAAGCTGCTGCCGGCCGTCTACAACCTCGCTCACGAGGGGGCGCTGCCCGAGCGCTTCAACCTGATCGGCACGGCGCGCCGCGACATGCCGGACGAGGACTTCCGCAACTTCGCGCGCGAGTCGATCACCAAGTACTCGCGCCGGCATCCCGACGACAAGGTGCTGAGCTCGCTGCTCTCGCGCATGCGCTACGTGGGCGCCGCGTTCGACGATCCCAAGGGCTACGACGAGATCGCGCGGCACGCGGGCGAGATGGACGACGAGGCGGGGCTTCCGTTCAACCGGATCTTCTACCTGGCCACGGCGCCGGGGTTCTTCGAGACGATCGCCGAGTCGCTCGGGGCGCACGGCCTCGACCAGCGCCAGAGCGCCGAGGTGCGCCTGGTGGTGGAGAAGCCGTTCGGGCGCGACCTCGAGTCGGCCCAGGCGCTGAACCACGCGCTCCTGTCGGTGTTCGACGAGCGGCAGATCTACCGAATCGACCACTACCTCGGCAAGGAGACCGTCCAGAACATCCTGGTGCTGCGCTTCGGCAACGGCATCTTCGAGCCGCTCTGGAACCGCAGCTACATCGACAACGTGCAGATCACGGCGGCGGAGGACATCGGCATCGGCACCCGGGCGGAGTACTACGACCACTCCGGCGCGCTGCGCGACATCGTGCAGAACCACCTGCTGCAGCTCCTAACGATCCTGTCGATGGAGCCGCCGGTGTCGTTCTCGGCCGACGAGGTCCGCAACGAGAAGGTGAAGGTCCTGCACGCGATCCGCCCACCGGCCGTCGAGGCGGTGCCGGAGCGGGTGGTGCGGGGGCAGTACGCCGCCGGGATGGCGGAGGGCCACGACGTGCCCGG
The DNA here is from genome assembly GCA_035572055.1 of Thermoleophilaceae bacterium. Classification (GTDB taxonomy): domain Bacteria; phylum Actinomycetota; class Thermoleophilia; order Solirubrobacterales; family Thermoleophilaceae; genus JAICJR01. The sequence goes on from DATNBJ010000285.1 coordinate 4,178, forward strand.
CTACCTCGAGGAGCAGGGGGTGGCGCCCGGCTCGAAGACCGAGACCTACGTGGCGCTGCGGCTCGCCATCGACAACTGGCGCTGGGCCGGCGTGCCGATCTTCCTGCGTGCCGGCAAGCGCCTGGCGCGCAAGACCACCGAGATCGCCGTGACGCTCAAGCCGGTGCCGCACCTGGCGTTCCAGCAGTCGGGCTCGCTGGGCGTCCAGCCCAACCAGCTCGTGCTCAGCGTCCAGCCGAACGAGGGCGTGTCGCTGTCGCTGGTGGCGAAGATCCCTGGAGCGAAGATGCGCGTGCGGCCGGTGAACATGGAGTTCC
>DATNBJ010000286.1:0-2742 GCA_035572055.1 Thermoleophilaceae bacterium
GCCTGGTACGCGATCCACTACCAGACCGCCCGCCCGCTCGAGCTCGAGAGCACCCCGGCGACGCTGCTCTACGTCTGGGACTGGCTGTTCGGACAGCGGGGGCGCACGTTCTTCAGCTACGGCTCGGTCAACATCGGGCACGCCGGCTCGGGCTTACTCACGGTCCTGTTCGGGCTGCTGCTGGTGGCGTCCATCGCCGCGCTCACATACCGCGCGGCGCGTGTGAACCAGCCGCGCGCGCTCATCCTCGCGTCGCTCGCGGCGGTGGCCGCGTTCGCGGCATTCGGCAAGGTCTTCTCCCCTCAGTACGTGGTCTGGCTGTTCCCGCTGATCGCTCTCGGTGCCGCATGGGGGGAGTGGTGGATCGCCGGCCTTGCCGCGGCCGCGACGCTCTTCACGAAGATCGAGTTCCCGGGCCTGTTCAACGATCTGGTGGTCCGAAAGAACGGCACGGTCCTCCTGGTCACCGAGCGGAACCTGGCCGTGGTGCTGATCGTGGGAATCGCCGTCTGGAGGCTGTGGCTAGGCCAGGAAACCACTGGTACCATCGAGGCGGGCCTTCATAGGAGGGTTCATGGAGGCCGCCGCGAAGCGGCTTCCCATCGTTCTTGAGCGGGGCCGGGAGATGCCCCCGAAGGCCTAGGAGGTGAAGCCTCGTGTGCGGAATCGTCGGATACGTGGGCCGCAGACCCTGCCGTGACCTCTTGATGCAGGGGCTCCAGAAGCTCGAGTACCGCGGCTACGACTCGGCCGGGCTGTCACTTCTGGTCGACGGGCACGTGGACTCCATTCGCGCCGTCGGAAATCTCGCTCAGCTCCGCGAGGCCGTGGCCGCCAAGGCCGGCGCGGACGCCGGCGGCGTCGCGACCGTGGCAAGCGAGCCCACCACGGGCATCGCCCACACGCGCTGGGCCACTCACGGGCGCGTCTGCGAGCAGAACGCCCACCCCCTCTTCGACACCGACGAGCGCATCCACATCGTCCTGAACGGCATCGTGGAGAACCACGTGGCGCTGCGCGAGCGACTCCAGGCCGACGGCGCCGAGTTCACGTCCGAGACCGACGCCGAGGTGGTCGCCCACCTGATCTCGCACCACTACGACGGGGAGCTCGTCGACGCCGTCCGCCTCGCCTACGCCGAGCTGCGCGGCCACTACGCGTTCGTCGCGATGAGCGCGGACGAGCCCGAGGTGCTGGTGGGCGCCCGCAAGGAGTGCCCGCTGGTCGTGGGCCTGGGCGAGGACGAGTCGTTCATCGCGTCCGCGGTGCCGGCGTTCCTGGCCGAGACGCGCACCGTCCAGTACCTCAACGACGACGAGATCGTCGTGCTCGAGCCGGGCGCCACCCGCTTCCTCGAGGCTTCGGGCACGCCGCTCGAGCGCGAGACCACCCACATCGACTGGGATGAGAGCGCGGCCGAGAAGGGCGGCTACGAGACCTTCATGCTCAAGGAGATCCACGAGCAGGCGGACGCCGTGGCCGAGACGATCTTCGATCGCGTGCCGGGCGACGTCGTGGAGCTCGACGACATCGGCCTCGGCGACGACGAGCTGCGCCACGTGCGCCGCATCGCCATCGTCGCGTGCGGCACCTCGTACCACGCGGGCCTGATTGGTCGCTACGCAATCGAGGAGTGGGCGCGCGTGCCCGTCGAGATGGACATCGCGTCCGAGTTCCGCTACCGCAACCCGGTGGTCGACGAGCGCGACCTCGTGATCGGCATCACCCAGTCCGGCGAGACGGCCGACACGCTGGCGGCCATGCGGCTCGCCCGCGAGCGCGGCGCCCACGTGGTGGCCGTGGCCAACGTCATGGGCAGCCAGGCCACCCGCGACGCTCACGGCGTGCTGTTCACGCGCGCCGGGCTCGAGGTCTCGGTGGCCGCCACGAAGACGTTCGTGTCGCAGGCGGCGGTCATGTACCTGCTCGGCCTGAAGCTCGCCCAGGTGCGCGGCACGCTGCCGCCCGAGCGGATCAGCGAGCTGGTGGCCGAGGTCAAGCGGCTCCCGCACCTGATCAGCGAGCTGATGGCGAAGGTCGACGAGCCGATCAGGGAGATCGCCGAGCACTGGGCCGACTCGGGCTTCTTCCTCTACCTCGGACGCCATATCGGGCTGCCGGTGTGCCTCGAGGGGGCGCTGAAGCTCAAGGAGATCTCCTACATCCCCACCGACGCCTACGCCGCCGGCGAGATGAAGCACGGCCCGATCGCCCTGCTCGACGACCGCACGCCGGTGGTCTGCGTGGCCACCCGGTCGCCGGTGCTCGACAAGGTTCTGTCGAACATCGCCGAGGTGCGGGCCCGTGGCGCCCACGTGTTCGCCGTGGCCACCGAGGGCGACGACGAGGTGGCGAAGCACGCCGAGGAGGTCGTGACGGTGCCGAGTACGGATTGGCTGCTGCAGCCGATCCTCGCGATCATCCCGCTCCAGCTCCTGGCGTACTACATCGCGCGTGCGCGCGGTCTCAACGTGGACCAGCCGCGCAACCTGGCGAAGACCGTCACCGTCGAGTAAAGGCCGTACCCTCCGCTCCATGAGCGGAATCGGGTTGGACCTCCTCGAGATCGAGCGGCTCGAGCGCGCGCTCGAGCGGCGGCCGCGGCTCGCGCAGCGGTTGTTCAGCGACGAGGAGCTGGCTTACGCGGCCCGGCACGGCCGTCCGGGGCGGCACCTGGCCGCACGCTTCTGCGCGAAGGAGGCCGTGGCGAAGGCGCTCGGCATGGAGGGCTGGAGCTTCCGC
>DATNBJ010000287.1:0-10166 GCA_035572055.1 Thermoleophilaceae bacterium
GTCGGTCTCGCTTCGGCCCGTGGGCGAGAACACCGGCATCAGCTAACGGGCCAAGCCCGCGCCGAGTGCCCTCGGCGGCGCGGGGACTCTTAGAGGGCTGGCCTCCCGTTACCCCGCCGGCACGGCGATCGGGAGGCGAGATCCAGAGAGCCGGCTACGCTCGTAGAAGCTGCCCAACACGCGCCCGCGGACGTGGGTTCGATTCCCACCGTCTCCACTCCTGCGGCCGGATCAGACGCCGTCGTCCGGCTGGACGCCGCGCAGCCCGCACACGATGGCGGACAGGCCGCGGCGCCAGAAGCACTCGACCTCCTCGAAGCCCGCGTCACGCAGCGCTCTCATCTCGACGTCGAGCGGGAAGTAGCGGTCCTCGTCCGCCCATGCCGCGAAGTGCCCGCGCGCCTCGGCGCCGGTGATGCCGTGGTCCGCCATTCGGGCCGCCACCCGGTCGAACACGAGCTCGTTCAGCCGCGGATCCTCGGTCACCGCGGCGTCGAGGTTGATGAACGGGCCGTCGGGGCCCAGCGCATCGCGGATCGCGTGGTAGAGGGCGGTCTTGGCCGTCAGATCGTGCACGTGGTGCAACGCGAGCGAGGCGACGACCGCGTCCGCGGCGGGCAGTGGATCCAGGAAGCTGCCCTGACGGAACGCGACGCGATCGTCGAAACGGGCCAGCCGCCGGCGTGCCTCGTCGAGCATGTCCGGGTCGACGTCGAGCACGGTCACGCGGACACCCGGCAGCGCCTCGAGAACGGCGTACGAAAGGGCCCCCGTGCCGCCGCCGAGGTCGAGGACGTGCGCATCGGCGGGCGCCAGCGCCGCGACGAGCTCGACGGCGGTGGCGATCATGTCGTCGTAGTACGGGATGAAGCGCCTGATTTCGACGTCGTAGCTGTCCGCGTCAACCTGGAGGTGACGCTTGACCGAGTGCTGGTTCGGCTCCCGCACACGCCGAGCTTACGCGGGCCGTCGCAGATCGCGGCGCGCGCAAGAAGACGAAGATCGCCGCCAGCACCGCCGCCCCGGCCGCGATCAGCATCGCCAGGCCGAGGCCGTCGACGAACGCCGACTGCGCCGTCGCCGCAAGACGCGCTCCCTGCGAACCGCCGACCTGGTGCGCGAGGGCGAGGGCCGCCGGCAGCGCGTCGCGCGCGTGCTCGGCCAGGGCTCCGGGCGCGTGTGCCACCGCGCCGGAGACACCCGCCTGGTAGCGGTCCGTCAGGGCGCTGCCCAGCACCGCGATGCCCAGCGCGCCGCCCACCTCGCGCGCGGCGTCGTTGACCGCCGAGGCCACGCCCTGCTTGGCGCGCGGCAGCGAGGAGACGATGGCCGTTGTCGCGGGGGTCGTGGCCAGCGCCGCGCCCGCGCCCAGCAGCACGAGACCGCCGAGCAGGGTCCAGTAGCTCGAACCCGTGCCCAGCGTCGAGAAGACCGCGAAGCCGCCCGCCATCGACAGCAGGCCGAGCGGGCCCACGTATGCCGGGCCGACGTGCTCGAGCAGGCGAGGCACGCGCGGGGAGAGCCCCATCATCAGGATCGCGATCGGCGCCAGCGCCAGTCCGGCCACCAGCGGCGAGTAGCCCAGCACGAACTGCACGTATTGCAGGACCACGAAGATGAACCCGAAGAAGCCGAAGAACTGGACGGCGATCGACACCGTCCCTGCGCCGAAGCCCGGCAGCCGGAACAGGCGGGGGTCGAGCAGGGGCTCCGGGCGCCGCAGCTCCCAGGCCACGAAGGCCGCCAGCAGCAGGAGCGCCGCCGCGAATGCGGCGAGCGTCACGGGATCGGCCCACCCGCGGGCCGGGCCTTCGATGATCGCGTAGACGAGCGCCGACAGGCCCAGGGCCGACAGCACTCCGCCCGCCACGTCCAGGCGTGCGCGGTCCAGCTTGGAGTTGGGCGCGAGCCGAGCGGCGGCGATCAGGGCCGCCACTCCGAGGCAGGCCGTGAACGCGAACACGGACTCCCACGAGAAGGCCTCGAGCAGGGCGCCGGAGACCAGCAGGCCGACCAGCGCGCTGCCGCCCGCGACGCCGGCCCAGACCGCCACGGCACGGTCCCGCTCGCCGGCGGGGAAGACCGTGGTGATGATCGAGAGGGTCGATGGCATGATCGCCGCGGCGCCCAGGCCCATCACCGCTCGGACCGCGATGAGCGCGTCCGCGTCGCTCACCAGGGTGCCGGCGGCCGCCGCGGCGGAGAACACCACAAGTCCCGCCAGAAGCACCGGGCGGCGCCCGCTCCGGTCACCGATCGCGCCCGCGAGGAGAAGCAGCCCGGAGAAGACGAGCGCGTACGCGTCCACGATCCACTGGAGCTGCGTCTGCGTGGCGTGCAGGTTGCGCGCCACGTCCGGCAGGGCCACGTTCAACGACGAGACGGCGCTGACCACGGTGGCCAGCGCCAGACACATCGCCGCGAGGATCAGCCGCCGCTCCCGGGCGGTCACGCGACGGCCTCCATCATCCCCGGCTGGTAGTGGCCGGGCTCGACCCTGCTCGTGATCATCAGGCGGTTCCAGGTGTTGATCGCCGCGATCGCGAATACCAGCTGCGCGAGCTCGTCCTCGCCGAAGGCGGCGGCCGCCCGGTCCCAGACCTCGTCCGGGACGTGACCGGCGGCCACGAGGGTCATCGCCTCACACAGGTCGAGCGCGGCGCGCTCCCGCTCCTCGTACAGCGGGCTCTCGCGCCAGGCTGCGAGGGAGTAAAGGCGCTCCTCGGACTCGCCGCCGGCCCGCGCGTCCTTCCAGTGCATGTCGATGCAGAACGCGCAGCCGTTGATCTGGGAGGCGCGAACCTTGACCAGATTGCCGAGCCGCTCGTCGATGTCGATCGCGCGCTCGAACCGAAGCAATGCCATGACCGGCTTGGGGGCGACGGAGAGGTCGATGCGGTCTGCGGGGAAGGGGTTGTTCATCTTTCTGCCTCCACGTCGGATAATCTCTACGGTGATGACTTTACGGTGTTGACTTTACGCCGTTGAATTCAGATGTCAAGGATGGACTTGTATGACTGACGACCTTGTATGACTGACGACACACCAACGAGAACTCCCCGCACCGGGCGGCGCCCGGGCACGAGGTCGTCGCGCGAGGACATCCTTCGCGCCGCCCGGAAGCTGTTCGCCGAGCGCGGCTACGAGGACGCGACGATGCGAGCGATCGCCGCGGAGGCGGGGGTGGACGCAGCGCTGGTGGTCCACTTCTTCGGGAACAAGGCGACGCTGCTCGGCGAGGCGATCGACTGGCCGTTCGATCCCGAGGTCGAGATGCCGAAGCTGCTCGCCGACGGCCGGCGCGAGGTGGGCAGGAAGATCGTCGCGCTCGTGGTCGGCACGTGGGACGAGTCGGGCACGCGCCATCCGATTCTCACGCTTCTGCGGGCCGCCTCCACCGAGCCCAAGGCCGCCGACATGCTGGCCGCCTTCCTGCGGGCCCGCCTGTTCGTCCCGCTGATGGAGCGGCTCGGCGCAGACCAGCCGGAACTGCGGACGAGCCTCGCCGCCTCGCAGCTCGTCGGCCTCGGCTTCGCGCGTCACGTGCTGCACATGGAGCCGCTCGCGTCGGCGCGGCCCGACGACGTCGTGGACTGGTACGGGCCGACGCTGCAGCGCTACCTGACGGGCAAGCTCGCGTGATCCCACGGTAGCCTGGGCCGAGAGAGCCGCGGGGGCGGTTGCCGATGACCCAGCCCAAGACGAGCTATGCGCGCAACGGCGATGTGAACATCGCCTACCAGGTGATCGGTGACGGGCCGCTGGATCTCCTGTTCATACCCGCCTATGTGTCCCATCTCGACCTCTACTGGGCGGCCCCGGAGACTGCGGCGTTCTTCCGCCGCCTGGCCTCTTTCTCGCGCCTGATTCTGTTCGACAAGCGGGGCACCGGCCTGTCGGATCCGGTTTCCGGCGTGGCCACGCTCGAGGAGCGCATGGAAGATGTCCGCGCCGTGCTCGATGCCTGCGGATCCGATCGGGTGACGCTGTTCGGTCTCTCCGAGGGTGGTCCGATGAGCCTGCTGTTCGCCGCGACCTATCCGGGGCGCACGACCGCGCTTGTGACCTTCGGGTCGTTCGCCAAGTTGATGGTTGACGCCGACTATCTGCCGGAGCTGGAGGGCGAAGGAGCGAAGCGTCTTGCCGCCTTCACCGACGCGATCGAGAACCGCTGGGGGGAGGGCGAGGCGCTTGCTTCGTTCATGCCCAGCATCGCGGGCGATCCGAACGCACGGCGGATGATCGGAATGTTCGAGCGCGCCGCCGCGAGCCCGGCGATGGTTCGCGCGCTCCAGCGCTTCAACACCGAGGTCGACGTCAGGCACGTGCTGCCGGCGATCTCCGTGCCGACGCTCGTCCTGCATCGCGTCGACGATGTGGTTCCGGTCGAGTTCGGGCGCTATCTGGCTGAGCACGTGCCCGGTGGGCGATTCGTCGAGTTGGAGGGCAACGATCATCTGCCGTGGCTCGGTGACAGCGACGCAGTGGTCGACGAGGTCGAACACTTCCTGACCGGTGCGCGCCACGCTGCGGATCCCGACCGCGTGCTCCTCACCGTCCTGTTCACCGACATCGCCGACTCGACCGCGCTCGCCGCAAGGCGCGGCGATGCCCGGTGGCGCGCGCTGCTCGAGGCTCACAACGATCTGGTGCGACGCCAGTTGGCGGCCTTCGGCGGCCGCGAGGTGAAGATGCTGGGCGATGGCGTGCTTGCGACCTTCGATGGCCCGGTGCGGGCAATCCGCTGCGCGTGCGCGATCCGCGAGGCGATCGCCACCCTCGGCCTGGATGTGAACGCCGGCGTTCACACCGGCATGTGCGAGCTGACCGGCAACGACATCGGCGGCATGGCGGTGCATATCTGCGCGCGGGTGGTTGCGCGGGCCTCGGCCGGAGAGGTGCTCGTTTCGAGTGCGGTGCGCGATCTCGTCGTCGGGTCCGGGATCGAGTTCGCCGACCGTGGAGTGCACGAGCTCAAGGGCGTGCCCGGCGAGTGGCGACTGCTCGCGGTCGCCGACACCAGCGGCCAAACCCAGGCGACCAGGGTGGACGCCGTCGCCGGCGACCCGCTCGCACCAAACGCGACCCTGGTCACAAAGCGCGACCGGGCCGCGCTGCGCTTCGCTCGCCGCACGCCGGGCATTGCGAGGCTCGTGTCGCGCGCTCGCTCGCTCAAGCTGCGCCCTCGCCATGCCGAGCCCGGGTAGCCCCGCGAGTTGGCTCGCCTCCAGCACGCGGAAGCCGCCCGGCTGGGCGGCTTCGCGTGATTCCGGCGCCCTGGGAGCTACGCCACCGCCACCACGGGCTCCTTCGGCTCGATCGCGCCGAGCTTCTCCACGATCTTGAGCTCGCCGCCCTGCACCTGCCCGATGTACATGTTCATCCGGGCGTGGTGCTGGCCGGGCACCATCTCAGCCGGGCCACCGGGCCCGACGGCGATCTTGGCGTGGTCGAGCGCGCCGATCACGTCGTCCTGGTCGAGCGAGCCCGCCTCGCGGACCGCGGCCTCCCAGAGGCGCATGCCCCGGTAGAGGCCTGAGCAGGCGCTTCCGCCCGTCAACAGCGCGCTGCCCGGGTAGAGCTTCTCGTAGCGGTCGAGCAGCTCCCGGCTGAACGGGTCGTCGGCATCCTGGTAGTAGTCCAGGCAGCCGTAGAGGCCCTCCACCTGCTCCGGCGGCACGAGCCCGAGGCAGTTCTCGTCCCAGTACGTGCAGATGAGCTGCCCGCCGCGCTTCGTGAAACCGGCGTCGTAGAGCTGCTGCATGAACGGCGTGACCCCGGGGGGAACGATCGTGTTGAAGACCACCTCGGCGCCGCTCGCCATGATCTTCTCGACGGCCTCGGAGTAGTCGCTGTGATCGAGGGGGTGGTAGTCCTCCTCCACGATCTCGCCGCCGCCCGCCGTCACGACCTGGCGGACCTTGTCGTTCAGCACCCGCGGCCAGACGTAGTCGGCCGAGGGCAACGCGAACTTCTTCGCCCCCGTCCTGTCCATCAGCCAGGGGATGAGCGGATCCACCTGCTGCGCCGGCACCGGGCCGGTGCAGAAGATCAGCGGATCGCTCTCCTGCCCCTCGTACTGCTCGGGGTAGATGTACAGCGTCTTCCCCTCCACGACGGCCGGGCCCTTGATGGCCTGCCGCGTGGAGCTGAAGATGCCGCCGAAGATCACATCGACGTGATCCTCCTGGACGAGCTTGGTGGCACAGGCCTCGGCGACGCTGTCGGTCGTCTCGCCGTCCTCGAGGCACAGCTCCACCTGGCGGCCGAGCAGGCCGCCACCGGCATTGATCTCGTCGACCACCAGCTTGGCCACGTTGGCGTTGGCGATGCCCATGAACGCGAGCGGACCCGTCTGCTCGGCGATCATGCCTACCTTGATCGTTGAGGCTTCCATTGTGCGCTCCTAGGCCTCGTAGCGGACGTCGAGTTCTGCCACCTGCGGGCGGCCCTTGTGCCCGGCTTCCTGCATGATCGGCGGCACCTCGGGGTCGGACGCGAAGCGCTGGAAGCCCTCCACGTCCCAGTCGAACAGCACCCACACCCGGTCGTCCTCGTTGGGGTCGCGGAAGACGACCGCGCCCTTGGATCCATGCTCCCGTCGCTTCTCGGCGCCCTTCGTCGAGAAGATGTCCTTGAAGCGGTCGAGATCCTCGATCTGCGTAGTAGCGAGCAGCATCTCTGTCTCCTTAGTGCTCCGGCGTCGCCGCGCGACGCCTACCGGAGGTGAGTATCTGAGCCGCCCGAGGCCGGGCGCATCGGCTGAATTGCCTATGCGCTTTGCAGGAGTGCCTGCTCGAAGGCCCAGAGCGTCGCGGCTGCGCGGGTGCGGACGCCGGCCTTGCCGTAGACGTGCTGGACGTGGTGCCCGACGGTCCTGACGGAGATGCCGAGCTCATCGCCGATCGCCTGGTTCGACTGCCCGCGGGCCAGGGCGAGCAGCACCTCCAACTCGCGCGGCGTCAGGCCGGCCGGCAGCTCGCGCGGTCGCTTCGAGACGCGGTGGCCGGCGGCGTTCAGCACCGCGTCGACGGCGTCGCTGTCCAGTCGTCCCTCCTCCGCCTCCCGCAGGAGCTCGGCCTCGGCGGCCGGGGCGTCGAGAGCGTCTCGGTGAGGGCGTGCCTCGCGCATGGCGCTGTAGCAGTCCGCGGCGGCCAGGATCCGGGCGGGCTGATCGAGTGCGGCGCCGCGGCTGCCGCGGTGGTAGCCGGATCCGTCGAGCCGCTCGTGATGCGAGCCGGCGAGGAGACCTATCGCGGCAAGCTCCGGTGACTGGGCGAACGCCCGCTCGCTGTAGTGGGGGTGCAGCCGCACCCGCTCCCACTCGCCGAAACCCAGGGCCGCCGGCTTCTCCCAGATGCCGTTCGGCACGCCGACCCTCCCGAGGTCGTGAGCGAGCGCCGCGCGCCGCACGAGCGTGACGGACTCCGCCGTCAGGCCCATCCGCCAGGCCGCCGCCTCGGCCAGCTCGGCAACCCCGCTCGGATGCTGACGCAGCCAGGGCGACTTCAGGCCGACGATCGCGGCGATCGCGGCGAACGCGGCGTCGAGCCGGTCGCCGCTGACCCACTCCAGCGGGGCCGGCTCGCTGGCGAGCGCCTCCTCCCAGATCCGCGTCTCGTCGAGCTCGGCGAAGATCTCGGGGAAGCTCTGGACGGCCAGCTCGGCCAGCACGGGGTCATAGGCCGCGCCCTTTCGCCGCTCGATCACCGCGCAGGCCTCGTCCGGGCCCCCGGCGGTGAGGAAGAGGGAGGCGTCCCGGGCCACGTGCAGCAGGCGCATCGGGAGCGGGGTCTCCTCGCCCGCCACGTCGGGAAAGCCCAGCCCGTCCCAGCGCGAGAAGACGTACTCGAGCGCGTCCTGGATGGCGGGACGCAGGCCGAGCCACAGCGCGAACCGCTGCGCGACCTCGCACATCGTGGCGAACGCCTCCCGGGCTCTCGGAGCCGCCTGCTCGATCGCCATCTCGATCATCTTCGAGCGGACCTCGGGGGGCCGGCCCAGGCCCACGTTGGAGCGGTAGAACTCGAGCACCTCGGCGGGGTTGGTCGGATCGACGAGGTAGAACGCTGCCCGGTGGGCGATGTCATCGCCGAAGAGCTGCGCGGCCTCGTGCCCGTTCGACGTGCAGCCCGACGCGTGGAGCAGCGCGACGTAATACGTGTCCGCGAGCTCCTCGCTGGAGGCGCCGGCGAGCTCGCCGAGCCGGACGGCAAGCATGGCGCTGCGCAGCGCGTGCTCGAGCGGCTGCCCCGTGCCGAGGTCCGTGGCGATGGACAGGGCGGCCACCACCTCGGCGAGGCGGATGGGCTGCTCGACCTCCGATCGCGGCGGGCCAATCGCGGGCTGCGCTGGGCTCACCGCGCGATACTAACCGCGCGGGGACTACCCGAACCAGCGGGCGCGGCGAGTCGCGCCGAATTCGTCCTTTTCGGCAGCGAACTCGAGCGATGGGTCGTTGCGCTTGGCGTCCGGCGTGTCGCCGCGGAGGAAGTTGACCTCCACCTTGCTCACGAGCCCGTCGCCGAACTCGGCGTAGCAGACCCCCGAGCCCTCGTAAGGCGGGGGCGCGTCGGTGCCGCTGACCTCGGCGGCGATGTCGTCGGCAACGACGAGCGCCGCCGCCTCGGCGAAGATCCCGGCCTTGGGGACGGTCCGCGGGCCGGTGCACACGTCGCCGAGCGCATAGACGCCGGGGAACTTGGTCCTCAGGTTGCTCTGGTCCACGGGCACCCAGCCGTTGACCGCCAGGCCCGAGGCCGTGAGCGGGTCGGGCGCCCGGTGGATCGGGATCCCGACGAAGAGGTCGTAGGGCAGCGTGTCGCCGCTCGCCAGATGCGCCGTCCGCGTGGCCGGATCGATGGCGGTGACGAGGTGCTCGGACAGCTCCCTGACGTTGCGCGCCGCAAGTCCGTCCCGGAACATCTGCGAGACCTCGCCGGTCACGGGGACCGGGCGCTGCATCGGGAAGGTCGTGGCCATCTCCACCGAGTCGCGCATGCCGCGCTGCGTGAAGTGCTCGTGGAGCAGGAAGGAACCCTCGAACGGCGCCGGCGGGCACTTGAACGGCTGGCCGAGGATCGAGACGAGCACGTTGCCGCCCTGGAAGCCGGCGAGCGCGTCGCGCAGGCGCTCGGCGCCGGCGAGCGTGTAGTACTCGTGGCCGCCCTCGGCGAAGCCGGGCGTGGCGGCCATGTCGTAGTCGGCGCCCATGGCGATGACGAGGAAGTCGGGGTCGTAGGAGCCGGCATCGGTGGTCACTCGTCGCGTGGCGGGGTCGATGCCGGTCACCGTCTCCTGCCGGAACTCCACGCCGTCCTTCGCGATGTCGGCGTAGGGCATCTTCACCGCGTCCGCCGACTGCCGGCCGAGCATCACCTCGAGCTTGGAGAAGCCGAAGAAGAACGAGTCGTTGCGGTCGATCAGCGTGACGCGGACCGAGTCCGACATCGTCTCGGAGAGGCGAGTGGCCAGCTCGAGTCCCGCGAAGCCCGCGCCGAGGACCAGGACGTGCTGCTTCACGCCCGCAGCTTACGGGCAACTGGCAGGGTTCTGCGGCTTGAGCACGGTGACCCTGTTCCCGCCCTGCTCGGCGACGTAGATGTTGCCGTCGGAGTCCTGAGTCATCACGAGCGGGTCCAGGAGGTTGGGAACGAGGCTCGTGAGCCGCGTGACGCTCTCGCCGTTCGCGGACAGCTCGACGCGCGAGATGTCGTCGCCCACCGAGTAGTTCGAGATCAGCAGGTTGCCCTTCAGCGCGCCGCAGAAGGCGTTGCCGCGGTACTCGATGATGCCGTCGGGCGACTTGTGGGCGCCGAGGTTGTACATCGGACCCACGTAGTTGGACAGCGGCGGAACGCCCTGCCAGTGGCCGTCGCCGAAGACGCACTCGTTGCGGTACGGGTTGGGGTGCCCGTAGTACTTGCCGGGCCGCAGCAGGTTGAGGTCGTCGTCCTGGATGCCGGGGTTGTCGCCGCCCGAGAGGTACGAATCCGTGCTGCCGACCCCGTTGCACGGCGGCGTGGGGGAGGGCGGGTAGTTGCCTGCGGTGCCGAGCCCGTTGTCGGGGCCGTAGATGTTCCCGTTGCTGTGGAACACGAAGTCGTAGGTGTTCCGCATCCCGGTGGAGTAGGTGGTCACGTCGCACGGCGGCGGGCCGTACATGT
>DATNBJ010000288.1:0-3826 GCA_035572055.1 Thermoleophilaceae bacterium
GACCACAGCGTCGTCGCTGGCCTGGGCGTTCTCGCGGCTGCCGCACCACCCGCCGGTGCTCCAGCGGCTCACCGATGAGATCCGCGCGGGGAACGGCGACGCCTATCTGACCGCCACGATCCAGGAGACGCTCCGCCGCCGGCCGGTGCTGCCCAACGTTGCGCCGCGGATGGTGAAGAAGCCGATCGAGATCGGCGGCTGGTCGTACCCGGTGGGCGTCTCGCTCGTTGCGAACGCCTACCTGGTGCACCACGACCCCGCGACCTACCCGGACCCCTACGCGTTCCGGCCCGAGCGCTTCCTGGACGAGGCGCCCGGCACCTACACCTGGATCCCGTTCGGCGGCGGCAGGCGCCGCTGCGTCGGCGCGAGCTTCGCGATGCTCGAGATGAAGATCGTCCTGCAGGCGGTGCTCTCGCAGGTGGACCTGCGGCATACGGGCGCGGGCATCGAGCCGGCGAGGCGGCGCAACATCACGATCCGCCCCGCGGGCGGGGCGCAGGCGCTGCTGTCGGGGCCGCTAGCTGCGCCCGAACGCGTCGCGGACGGCGATGAGGTGGTGCTCGCCGAGTCCGCTTAGCTGGCGCTCGGCGCGTGTGATCAGCCGGTTCAGCTCGGTGGCGTCGAGCTCGTCGTAGTCGCCGGCCACCTCGTGCAGCGCGCGCCAGAGGCGGAGCTTGCCCTGGACGCCGGTGATCAGCCCCTCCAGCTCGACCACCCGGCTCAGCGGCGCATAGCCGCGCACGCGCCCGTTCAGCTTGAGCCGCCCGAGCTTCTCGCCGGTCCACGCCAGCGCGTTCTTCAGCTCGTCGCGGCCGGCGTCGACACGGCCCATGATCCTCTCGAGGCTCGCCCGGTCCTCGGCGATCTCCGTGGCCAGCTCCTTCAGGAAGGCGCCGTACACCGAGCCCGCGTTCTGACGTGCCGCCCGGCGCGCCAGCTCGAGCCCGAACGTGGCGCCGGCCAGGTGGTCGTGCAGGTAGATCGTCAGTTGGTCGCTGGTGAGCCTCACGGAAGAACAGGGTGCCCGATCCCGGACCCGGGTAACCCCGCGGTCATGAAACTTGGCTATTTCCTCTCCTCTGAAGAGAACTCTCCCGCGGAGATGGTCCGGCAGGCGAAGCTCGCCGAGGAGGCGGGTTTCCACGCTCTCTGGATCTCCGATCACTTTCACCCCTGGAACGACGAGCAGGGCCACAGCCCGTTCGTGTGGTCGGTGATCGGCGCGGTATCGGAGGCCACGAGCCTGCGGGTGACCACCGGCGTCACCTGCCCGACGGTGCGCATCCACCCCGCGATCGTCGCCCAGGCGGCCGCCACCTCGGCGGTGATGCTCGACGGCGGCTTCCAGCTCGGCGTGGGCAGCGGCGAGGCGCTGAACGAGCACATCCTCGGCGACCGCTGGCCGACCGCCGAGACGCGCCTCGAGATGCTCGAGGAGGCGGTGTCGGTGATCCGCGAGCTGTGGAAGGGCGGCAGCCGCGACTTCTTCGGCAAGCACTACACCGTGGAGGACGCGCGGATCTACGACCTGCCCGACGAGCCGCCGCCCATTCTCGTGTCCGGCTTCGGCCCCAAGGCCACGCGGCTGGCCGCGCGCATCGGCGACGGCTACTGCACCACCTCGCCCGATCCCGAGCTGATCGGCCTCTACCGCGGCGAGGGCGGCAAGGGCCCCGTGCAGGCGGGCACGAAGGTCTGCTTCGCCGCCGATGAGGGCGAGGCGCGCAGGATCGCCCACCGGATATGGCCGAACGAGCAGCTCCCCGGGGAGCTGGCGCAGGTGCTGCCCAGCCCGGCGCACTTCGAGCAGGCGTCCGAGCTCGTCAGCGAGGACATGGTGGCCGAGTCCGTGCCCTGCGGGCCCGATCTCGACGCGCACATCGAGTCGTTCGAGGAGTACGCGAACGCCGGCGTGGACGAGCTGTTCGTGCAGAACATCGGCCCGTATCAGGACGAGTTCTTCGAGGCGTACGCGGACGTCGTGTCGCGCTTCAACTCCAACCAGCGGTCGGCGGCGTAGACGATGCCGATCGACGCAGCAGAGGCGTTCCTGCGCATCGGCGCCGCGGCGCTGTGCGGGGCCCTGATCGGTCTCGAGCGCGAGTCGCGCAACCAGCTGGCCGGCATGCGCACGCACGCGCTGGTGGCGGCGGGCGCGGCGATCTTCACCCTGTCCGGCGCGCACGGGTTCCCCGAGCTCGCGCGCGGCCCCAACGTCGACCCGATGCGCGTGGCGGCGCAGATCGCCTCGGGCATCGGCTTCATCGGCGCCGGCGCGATCATCCGCGACCGCGGCTCGGTGCGCGGGATCACCACCGCGGCGGCGCTGTGGACCAGCGCGGCGGTCGGGCTCGCCACCGGCGCCGGCCTCTGGTGGGTCGCGGCGGCGGGCGCCGCGGTGATCCTCCTGGTGCTGCTCGGGCTGCGGCCGCTCGGCCAGCGCCTCGCGGCGCGTGTGCAGACGCTCGACATCGAATACGAGATCGGGCACGGCACGCTCGGCCCGGTGATGGAGGCGATCCGCGACTCGGGCGGCGTGCTGGAGGACCTCGACATCAAGGACTCGGATGGCTCGAGGCGAAACGTCGAGATCGACGTACGCGTGCCCGACCCCGAGGACCTGGCCCTCGTCGCCAACGACCTGTCGGAGCTGCCCGAGGTGACCCGCTGCACCGTGCGCAGCAACGGCCACCGTGTGCGCGCCACGTTGGCCGGGTAAGCCGACTCCATGCCGCCCCGCTCGATCTGGAACGGCACGATCACGTTCGGCCAGGTGAACGTGCCGATCAAGCTCTACTCGGCCACCGAGTCGAAGACCGTGCACTTCCACGAGCTGCACGCGAAGGACAAGGCGCGCATCGAGCACCGCCGCTTCTGCTCGAAGGAGAAGAAGGAGGTGCCGTATGAGGAGGTGGTCAAGGGCTACGAGGTCTCGGGCGGCAAGTACGTCGTCCTGGAGAAGGAGGAGGTGGCCGCGGCGGATCCCTCCGGCGGCAAGCTCGTGGAGCTCGAGCACTTCGTGCGCGCGGAGGAGATCGACCCGGTCTTCTACGACCGCACCTACTACGTGGGGGCGCAGAAGGGCGCGGAGGACGCCTACCGGCTGCTGCTCGAGGCGCTGCGGCGCTCCGAGCGCGTGGGCATCGGGCGGTTCGTGTTCCACAACAAGGAGCAGCTCGTGGCGCTGCGCGCCCTGGACGACCAGCTCGGCCTCCACACGATGCGCTTCGCCGGCGAGGTGGTGTCGGGCCGCGACCTCGAGATCCAGAAGCCGTCCAAACAGCCCGCGAAGCGCGAGGTGGAGATGGCGGGACGCCTCATCGGCACCCTCGAAGCCGCCTTCGACCCGACGAAGTACAAGGACACCTACCGCGCACGCGTGCAGAAGCTGATCAAGCAGAAGGCCGCGGGCAGGGAGCCGGAGCCGCCGGAGGAGCCGGAGAAGGCCGAGGCGCCCGACGACCTGATGGCGGCGCTCGAGGCGAGCCTCGATGGCTGAGGGCCGCGGCATCTGGAACGGGTCGCTCAGCTTCGGGCTGGTCAACGTCCCGGTGCAGCTCGTCAGCGCGGTGCGCGACCTCGGCGTGCACTTCACCCAGCTCCACGAGAAGGACGGCGCTCCGATCGACACGCGCCGCTTCTGCTCGAAGGAGGACAAGGAGGTGCCTTACGAGGAGATCGCCGCGGGCTACGAGGTGAAGAAGGGCAAGTGGGTCACGCTGAGCGACGAGGACTTCGAGGCGGTCGAGCCGCGCAAGACGCGCACGATCGACATAGAGGCGTTCGTGCCGGCCGAGGACGTCGACCCGATCTACTTCGACCA
>DATNBJ010000289.1:0-29045 GCA_035572055.1 Thermoleophilaceae bacterium
GGTCACCTCGAAGTCCAGGCCCAGCATCACGATGCGCAGCGCCAGCCAGCGCAGGTCGTCGTCGCCGGTCCTGTACTCGCAGATGTTCTCGTCGATCGGCTCGATCGCCCCCCAGTGCCCGGGCACACGGCCGGCCAGCTCCGCCGCCGGCGCGTGCAGGATGACTCGCGTCTCGTACCGGCTCGGCGCGGTGGTGATGCTCTGCCGGACGTAGGTGGCGGCGTCCTTCGCGGGCAGCTTGCGCGGGCTGAAGCGGACGCCGGTCGACGCCGGGCGCGCCATGCGGTCCAGGCGGAACGTTCGCCAGTCCTCGCGCCCGCGGTCCCAGGCGGCGAGGTACCAGCGGCGGCCGGTGTTCACGAGCGCGTGCGGCTCCACCTCTCGGCGGCTGGCCGTGCCGTCGCGGCGCTGGTAGCCGAAGCGCAGGCACTCCGAGTCGCGGCAGGCGGCCGCGATCTCGATGAGCTGCTGGGGATCGACCGTCTCGCCGGTCACCGGCAGGGCCACCGTGACCGAGCCGAGCGCGGCCAGGCGGCGGCGCAGGTGCGCCGGCAGGACCTGCTCGAGCTTCACGAGGGCGCGCACCGCGGTCTCCTCGATGCCGGTCACCGAGACGCGGGCCGCGGTGCGCAGGCCGACCCCGATCGCGATCGCCTCATCGTCGTCCAGCAGCAGAGGCGGCATCGCGCTGCCCGCGCGCAGCCGGTAACCGCCGGCGGGCCCGGTGAGGGACTCGACGGGGTAGCCGAGCTGCCGCAGCCGGTCGATGTCTCGCCGGACCGTCCGGCCCGACACCTCGAGGCGGGCGGCCAGCTCGTTGCCCGGCCAGTCGCGCCGCGCCTGAAGCAGTGAGAGCAGTTCGAGCAGTCGGCTCGCGGTCTGGCTCATGGCAATTTCAATCGTCCCCTCGGTTGAGGACAGATCTTGGCCTAAACCGGTCGTAGGATGGCCCGCGATGTCAAACGGTCAGAGAGGAGCCACAGTGCTCGAGCGAGACGGATACATCGCAGGAGTTCCATGCTGGATCGACACCGCCCAGGCCGACCCGGAGGCGGCGGTCGCGTTCTACGGCGGCCTCTTCGGATGGCAGTTCGAGGACGCGATGCCGCCGGGCTCGCCCGGCCCCTACTTCATCGCTCGCCTGCACGGCGGCGACGTGGCCGCAATCACCGGCCGGCCCGAGGGAGCGCCGCCGGAGGCGCGCTGGAACACATACGTGTGGGTGGACAGCGCGGACGACGCCGCGGCTCGGGTGCGTGCCGCCGGCGGCACCGTGCCGATGGAGCCCTTCGACGTGATGAGCGCGGGCCGCATGGCCGTGTGCGCCGACCCCGACGGCGCGGAGTTCCGCGTCTGGCAGGCGGGCGAGCACAGGGGCGCGCGCATCGTCAACGAGCCCGGGACGCTCAACTTCAACAGCCTCAGCACGCGCGACGTGAGCGGCGCGATCGCCTTCTACGGCGCGGTGTTCGGCTGGGGGACGGTGGACATGCCGAGCGACAGCCGGATGTGGGCCCTGCCCGGCTACGCCGAGTTCCTGGAGCAGAGCGATCCCGGTCACCGCGAGCGCATGGCCGAGGCCGGCGCGCCGGATGGCTTCGCGGATGCCGTCGCGATACTCAGCCCGCTCGGCGACGACCAGATAGGCGTGGCCTCGCACTGGTCGGTGACGTTCGCCGTGGAGGATGCCGACGCGACGGCCAGGCGTGCGGACGGGCTGGGCGGCCACGTGGTCGTTCCGCCGATCGACGCCCCCTGGGTCCGGACGACCGTGATCACCGATCCGCAGGGAGCGACGTTCGTCGCCAGCCAGTTCGTGCCGGGGAACAGGGACGTCAGCGCTCAGACAGGCTCGGCCACGGCGGCGTAGCGATGGCTTGCCCCGGCCTCAGCCCCGATGTTAGGTTCGCGCCTCGTTCGGGTGGTGCTCCCAACGTCTTCGGTGCAAATGGCCCGTATCCCAATCGAGAAGTGTGCGCTGTTCGCCGCGACCGTCTGTGCCGCGCTGCTCGCGGCGCCGGCGGCCGTTGCGGCGGGCGGTCCCGATCTCGTGGTGGGCGCGGTTCAGAACCCGCCGGCCAAGCTCTCGGTGCTCGCGCGCCTCAGCCTCAGGGACACGACGAAGAACAAGGGCAAGCGTGCCGCGGCAGCGTCGCAGACGGCGTACTTCCTCTCGACCGACCGCAAGCAGAGCGTCGACGACATCCCGCTCGGAGCCCGGAAGGTACGCGGGCTCCGAGCCGGTAAGTCGAAGGCGGGTTCGCTCAGGGTCAAGGTGCCGGCGGTGGCGGCGGGCGGCAGGTACTACCTGCTTGCCTGCGCCGACGGCCAGGGCAAGGTGCAGGAGTCCTCGGAGAAGGACAACTGCCGCGCGTCCTCCAAGAAGCTGAAGGTCAACGCCGGGGCGATTCCAAAGCGGGGCTACTTCCCGCGCCGGAGTCACTCGCGGACGGTCACTCCGGCGCTCGACTCGGCCCACGCGGTTTCGTCGCTCGTCACCTCGGCCGGCGGGGGCACGCTCACGGCGACCGGGGCCAACGGCACTCACTACACGCTCGCGATCCCGGCCGGCGCGCTGGCGAGCGACCAGACGATCACCATGACCCCGGTGTCGTCGGTGGCCGGGTCCCCGCTGGGGAATCTCGTCGGGGCGGTGCAGCTCACGCCCGGGGGCCTGCAGCTCCTGAAGTCGGCCACCCTCACGATCGTCCCGCCGACGACGGTGAATGTGAAGAACGTCGCGGGCTTCAACGCCTACGAGGGAGGCCAGGACTTCGGCCTCTATCCGCTCGACCGCGGCCGCGGGATCGTCATGAGCCTCCACCACTTCTCGACCGACGGCGTCGCCGACGCCACCGCCGCCCAGGTCCGCGTCTCCCTGCTGTTGATGCCCTCGCGGCCCCAGGCACAGTGGCAGCAGATCAGCGCCAATACGTTGCGCTCGCGCAACGTCGCGGCCTTCGCGCTCGTAGCCGTCGCCTATTACCGCGACGTCGTCCAGCCGCTGGTGGACAAGGCGCTCACCGACGACAGCTATGCCGAGTCGGCCGTCGGCGAGCTCGACGGGTGGTCGCGCGCGATCCAGGACCTGGGCTTCGAGGGGAACCAGTACGTGAAGCCCCTCGTGGAGGGCGTGCCCAAGCTGTACACCGACATCCTTCTCAACGCGGCCAACCAGCGCTACAAGCGCTGCCTGCAGAAGAACGACCTCTCGGAGATCGTCCGCCTGCTGGCCGCCGAGCGCGAGGCCGCGGTGCTCGGGGTGAACCTCGGCGCCGCCGCGGACTTCGGCAGCAAGTGCGCGCACTTCGAGCTCGACGTGACCACCACGGCGGAGGAGAAGCAGCTGACCGGCGACAACGAGCTCATGGCCGACATCGGAGTGGAGGACGACCTGCCCATCGCGGCGGGCGGCGCCCTCGGGTTGTACACCGGCGAGGCGAGCCCGAAGTACACGAACTGGCAGGTCTCGCTGAAGTACGGCGGCTCTCGGCCAACCAGCGGCACCTTCGTCGACGAGCCATCGAAGGTCAACTTCGTACTGAACTACAACATCGTGGAGCAGAAGGATCCGCAGACCGGTCAGATTCGGCGGTGGGTGCCCGAGCCGTCGCTGGCGCTGGACTTCAACCCCGGCAAGACTCGAGAGCTCTACTCGGGGCTGACCTTCACGGTCTGGAACAACGTCTGGCGCTTTGGCCACGCGGCCGAGCGCGTCGCGGCCCCGGACCCCGCGCTCGATCTCGACTCCTACGTCCTCGACAACTGGCAGACGTTCCCGCCGGGCTCAGGGCCTCTGGTGGCGATGAAGAGCTATCCGACGCGGACCTACTGCCGCAGCGCGGCTCCCGGCTGCACGCAGTCCGCGGACATGATCACCGAGACCACCACGCTCAAGCTGTACCACCGCCCGCAGCCGTAGCGGCAGGCCGCAACGCGTCCGGCGGATGGTGGACGGCCTCGACCTTCACCGGCACCGCGTTGAACGCCGCGTTGCCGGTGAGCGAGTCGACCACCGACGGGTCGGTGATGTCGTTCACGCTCGCGCCCGCCCTGTCCGCGGCCAGTCGCCAGCCCACTCCCTGGCGCACGTGGCCGAAGCCGTGCGGGATCGAGACGACGCCGGGCCGGATCTCGTCGCTGACCTCGAGCGGCAGCTCGATCGAGCCGACGCGTGAGGTGACCCGCACCCGGTCGCCGCCGGCGAGCCCGCGGGCTGTCGCGTCGTCGGGATGGAGCAGGGCGGTGCAGCGGTCGGCGCCCTTCATCAACCGCGCGCTGTTGTGCATCCAGGAGTTGTTGCTGCGGAGCTGGCGGCGGCCGATCAGCGTCAGGTCGTAGCCGTTGGTCAGCGCGGCCTCGCGCTCGCGCGCGTGCTCGGCGAGCTTCGCCGCCTCGCCGACCAGCGCCGGCGGCGCAAGCTGCACGCGCTTGTCCGCCGTGTCGAGCGCCCCGGGCAGGCGCGGCTCGAGCGGACCCAGGTCGATGCCGTGCTTCGCGCGCTTGACCTTCGCCACGGTCAGACCCTTGAGCGGACCTCGCCGCAGGATGCCGTGCGGCCCGAGCAGGAGGCCGAGATCGATGATCCGCTCGGGTGTGGTGAACAGGCCTGGGAGGCTCGCCATCGCCGCCTCCGCACGGCGGCCGATCCCGCGCCCGAGCCGGCTCGTGAGCGCGGTCAGGATCTGCCAGTCCTCACGCCCATCCTTCGGCTTCGGCACCGCGGCCGGGCTGTAGCGGATGTGATTGCGCACCGCGACGAGCGGCATGACCACGTCGATGTCCGAGCGCTCGAGCGTGGAGACCGGCGGCAAAATCACGTTCGCGTGGCGGCTCGTCTCGGTCACGTACATGTCGATGGCCACGCACCACTCGAGCGTCGCGAGCGCCTCCTCGAGGCGCGCGCCGCCGGGTGTCGAGAGCACCGGGTTGCCGGCGAAGATCAGCATGCCGCGGACCTGGCCCTCGCCCGGCGTCGTGATCTCGTCCGCCAGGCCGGCGACCGGCAGCTCGCCGTTCATCTCGGGCAACCCGCTGACGCGCTGCGTGTGGCGGCCGTGGTCGCCGTAGCCGAGCGCCCTGGCGCGCTTCAGCACCGCGGCGACGTCGAAGGCCGGGTTGGGGAACATCGCGCCGCCGGGTGTGTCGAGGTTGCCGGTGACGGCGTTGAGCAGGTTGATGAGCCAGTGCGTGAGCGAGCCGGTCCGCTGCTGGCAGACGCCCACGCGCCCGTAGGCCACCGCGGTCTCGGCCTCCGCGAACTCGCGCGCAAGGCGCTCGATCGTGGCCTCGGGCACGCCCGCGATCGGCGCCGCGCGATCGGCCGGCCAGTCGGACGCCAGCGCCTCGATCGTGGCGATCCCGTCTGAGTGGTCCGCGAGGTGGCCGAGCTTGACGCGCTCCTCGGCGAACAGCACGTGCAGCATCCCGAGCAGCAGGTAGGGGTCGCCGCCGGGCGCGATCGCCACGTGCTCGGAGGCGAGCTCCGCGGTCTCGGTGCGGCGCGGGTCCACCACCACGACGGTGCCGCCGCGGGCCATGATCGCCCGCAGCCGGTGGCGCGCCCCGGGCGCCGTCATGAGCGAGCCGTTCGACACCGACGGGTTCGCCCCGAGCACGAGCATGTAGTCGGTGCGGTCGATGTCCGGGACCGGGAACAGCGCGAGGTTGCCGAACATCTCGGCCGAGGTCAGGTGTTGCGGAAGCTGGTCGGCCGACGTGGCCGAGTAGTGGTTGCGCGTGTCGAGCACGTGGCGCAGCGACAGGCCGGACAGCGCCGCCATCGTGTGCGCGCTCGGGTTGCCGAAGTAGGTGGCCAGCGCGTCGTTGCCGTGGCGCCGCTGGACCTCGCGCAGCCCGGCGGCGGCCATGTCGAGCGCCTCGTCCCAGCCGATCTCCTCCCACTCGGAGCCCACGCGGCGCACCGGCCGCCGCAGCCGGTCGGGATCCGTGTACAGGTCCGCGAGCGCGGCCGCCTTCGGGCAGATGTAGCCGCGCGAGATCGGGTCCTCGGCGTCGCCGGTGATGCGCAGGACGCGGTCGCCGTCGACCTCCACGTCGATGCCGCAGTGCGCCTCGCAGAGCGTGCACTGGCGATGAACCGTGCGCGGCATGACGGGAAGACTACGGAGTTGACGGGGGCGTCACGTCGAACTCGGCGCGCAACCGCGTGCCCTCCCCGTCCGGGCTCTGGAGCGAGAGCGAGCCGTCGAGCACCTCGACGCGGTCCGCGAGCCCGCGCAGCCCCGTGCCGCGGCCGGCGTCCGCGCCGCCCCTGCCGTCGTCCTCCACCTCCACCACGAGGCGGTCGTCCACGTGCGAGATGCTCACCGCGGCCTCCGAGGCCTCCGAGTAGCGAGCCACGTTCGTGAGCCCCTCGGCCACCACGAAGTAGGCGGCGGCCTCGATCGCCGGCGGGAAGCGCTCGGTGGTCACCGAGAGCTTGACCGGCACCTCCGAGCGCCCGGCCAGGAGCGCGACAGCGGCCGCCAGGCCGCGTTCCGTGAGCACCGCCGGATGGATGCCGCGCGCGAGCTCGCGCAGCTCGTCGATCGCGTGATCCAGCTCGGCGCGCGCGTCGTCGAGCAGCCGGCGTCCCCGGTCGGGATCGTTCCGCAGAGCGTCCGCCGTCACCCGCAGCGCCAGGGCGACCGCCACCAGCCGCTGCTGCGCGCCGTCGTGCAGGTCGCGCTCGAGCTTGCGGCGCGCCTCGTCGCCGGCCTGCACGATCCGCGCGCGCGACTCGATCAGCTCCTGCCGCGCGAAGGCCGACGACAGCGCCAGGGCCACCAGGTCACCGAACTCGCTGAGACGCGCCTCGGTCTCGGGCGGCATCGGCTCGTCCCCCGCCGCCGCGAGGATCACGGCGCCCCAGATGCGGCCGGCCACGGTGATCGGGGCGCTGACGCTGCGGCTGAACCCGAGGCGGTGCATCTCCTCCGCGATCCAGCCGCTGCGGCCCTCGAAGTTGTCGACCCGCACCGGCTCGCCCGTGCGCAGCACGTGGGCCACCCCGGTGTCGCCCGCAACCGGCACCCGGGTGCCCACCTCCATGCCGGGCGGCCCGGTGCCGAGCCAGCGTCCGACCACGAGCGCGCTCTGCTCGTCGGGCTCGTAGCGGATCATCCCGGCGGAGCTGGCGCCGAGCAGCCGGCCCGCCTCCTCGGTCACCAGCCCGAACACGTCCTCCGGGGGAGCGCCGCCCGCAACCGCGGTGGCCACGCGCCGGAGGGCGGCCTGCACCTCGACGACCTGCGTCACCTGCTCCTGCACAGGCCGCAGCCTAACCCGCGCACGTAGTAAGAAACCGGACGTGGACACCGTCCCCTACTGGCTCGACTACCGCTACGAGCCGCGCCCACCGCTCGACCGCGACATCGAGGTGGACGTCTGCGTGATCGGCGGCGGCGTGAGCGGGATCTCGTGCGCGCGCGAGCTCGCCCGGCGCGGCGCGGAGACCGTGCTGCTCGAGGCGCGCACGGTGGCGTCCGGCGCCAGCGGCCGCAACGGCGGCTTCTTGCTGGCGGGCGCGGCCCCGTTCCATCTCGATGCGCGCGAGCGCTGGGGACGCGAGCCGGCCGCGCGGATCTACGGCCGCACGGTCGAGGTGCAGCAGGAGGTGTACGAGCTCGCCGAGTCGCTCGGGGTGAGCGACGCGGTGCGGCCGGTGGGCTCCCTGCGCCTGGCCACCTCCGAGGAGGAGGCCGAGCACGTGCGCAGGCACGTGGACGCGCTGCGGGAGGACGGCTTCGAGGCGGAGCTGGTGGAGCGGGACGACCTCGAGCCCGCGCTTCGGAAGATCGGCCACGCCGGCTGCCTCGTGCCGCACGACGGCGCGCTCCAGCCGGCGCGCTGGATCCGCGCGTTCGCCACCGCCGCGGAGGCCGCCGGAGCCACGATCTTCGAGAACACGCGCGCGGCGCTCGGCCGGCGGGTGACCGCCAACGGGGCGACGGTGAAAGCGCGGCATGTGGTGGTGGCCGCCGACGGCCCGCTCCCCGGCCTGGTGCCCGGCGCGGCGGACACGGTGAAGGCCCGGCGCCTCCACATGATCGCCACCGCGCCGCTGCCGGAGCGCATCGTCGGCACGCTCGTCTACGCGCGCTGGGGCTACGAGTACTTCCAGCAGACGCCCGACGGCCGCGTCGCGCTCGGGGGCTTCAGCGACCTGGACGGGGACGCGTCCTACACGTCCGAGGAGCGCGGCGACCCGCGCATCTGGGAGCGGCTCGAGCTCTACCTGCGGGACGAGCTCGGCATCGCGGGCGCCCAGATCACGCACCGCTGGGTCGGCGTCGTCGGCTTCAGCGACGACGACCGGCCCTTTGCGAGACAGGTGCGCGACGGGCTCTACGCCGTCGGGGGCTACTCCGGCACCGGCAACCTGATCGGACTCATCGCGGGGAGGGCGGTGGCCGAGCAGATCGCCGGTGCCGGGAGCCGGGACCTGGAGCTGCTTCAGCTCCGTTGATGCTCCGTCGTCGCCTCGATGAACTCGAGGCGGTCGAACTCGGGGTCCGCGCCGGCCAGCTCGTCCGCGAACGACTGGGCCACGTGGAGGATTGCGCGTTCCTCGTTCGGTGAGTTCCGAGTCTGCGCCGTCCAGTGCGCGCTGCAGAGCACGTGGGCGATCATCTCTTGGTCGTCGTGCAGTGTCATGGCGATCACACCGCCACCTGCATCGCCGCGGCCTCGAGGATGAGGTGCGCCGCTGCCTTCGGGTGCGAGACCGGTAGTGCATGCGAGCCGCCCGGGACCTCGATGGTCCGGCGGGCATGGGCGCGCTCGGCCATGTAGTGCTGGAGCGCGGCCGGGATCGTGTGGTCCTCCTCGCCGATCAGGAACCAGGACGGCAGCTCCTTCCACAGCGGGCTGTCGCCCGACGGCTCGACCAGCGCCTCCTGGGTGGGCGGGCGCTGCGTGACGGCCATCCGGGCGGCCTGGTCCTCCGGCACGTCCGCGCAGAACTGCTGGTGGAAGCGGTCGCCCGAGATGTACAGGTCGGTGGTGCCGTCGCTGTTCGGGACCGGGTGCAGCGTGTCGCCGAGCGTGCTGCCCGGGAACATGCCCGCGAGCTGGAAGCAGGTCTCGCCGACGTCGGGCGCGAAGCCGTTGACGTAGACCAGGCCGGTGATGTCGCCGGCCTCGCGGTCGACGTTCGTGATCACCGCGCCGCCGTAGGAATGGGCGGCGAGCACGACCGGACCCTCGACCGTGCGCACGATGTCGCTGACGGCGCGGGCGTCGCCGGACATGCTGCGCAACGGGTTGGGGGCGGCGATGACGGGATGGCCCTCGCGGAGCAGCTCCTCGACGACGCCGTCCCAGCTTGCCGACTCGGCGAAGGCGCCGTGGACGAGAACGATGGTGGGCTTCATGTGGGTCTCCTTTCGGGTGTGTGGTGCCTAGGCGGCAAGTCGCTGCCGGGCGCGGGTCACAAGCTGCCGGGCGTTCGCTTCGCTCACGCCCACGAGGTGGGAGATCTCCCGGTACGGGTAGTCGAATGCCTCTCGCAGGACGAAGGCGGAGCGCTCGGTCGGCGAGAGCTTTTCCGAGAGCGTGCGCAGTGCCAGCTCGACCGCCTCGCCCCGCTCGGCCTCGATCGCCGGATCGGCGGTCGCGTCGACCGGCTCGGGCAGCGCGGGACCCGGGTAGGTCTCGCGGCGTGCCCGAGCCGATTGCGTGACGTTGATCGCGAGGCGGGTCGCGCTGGTGGCGAGGAACGCCTCCGCGTCGCGCACGACGCTGCGGTCGGTCCCCTGCCAGCGGATCCAGGTGTCCTGGACCACGTCGTCGGCTTCGGCGGCGTTTCCGGTCACGCGGTTGGCGATGCCGTAGAGCCGCGGTCGAGCCGTCTGGAAGGACTCGAGCGCGTTCATGCCGCCGGGGCCAGCCGCGGCGCGGGCGCCTCAGTCGGAGCGTCGGTCACACGTGCCTGAGCCGCGGCATGCCGCGTGCGGAGGTGACGGACGATCAGGTACGGCGACGCGATGATCGCGCCGATCGCCGCGAGCACTGCCCCCACGACCACCACCACGGCCACGAGCGTGAGCAGCAGGGCCGCGGGCGGGATGATCAGGAGCACGACGATCAGCCAGGGCACCAGCAGGAACGCCACGGGCGGCCCGGCCAGGAAGACAAAACCGAGGGATTCGGCGATCCGCTCGAGGATGTCCTTGGGTGTGGGTGAATCGGTGGTTGTCATGCCGGGCAGCTTCCGCTTCCGCGCTCGTGCTCGAATCAGGGCGAGTCCCCAGTCGAGTGCCCAGTCAGACGCTGGTGCGCCAGTCCGGCGGCGTAGACTCGGCGCGTGCTGCGTGGTCGCCAAAGCGAGTGCGAAGCACTGGATTCCGTCCTCAGACAGGTGCGATCCGGGCAGAGCTCGGTCCTCGTCGTTCGCGGTGAGGCCGGCATCGGGAAGACGTCGCTGCTCGAGTACCTGGCCGGGAGCGCGTCGGGATGCCGCATCGCGCGCGCCGCCGGCGTGCAGTCGGAGATGGAGCTGCCGTTCTCCGGGCTGCATCAGCTCTGTGCGCCGATGCTGGGGGAGCTCGACACGCTGCCCGAGCCGCAACAGGACGCGCTGCGGGTGGCGTTCGGAATGCAGCGCGGAGAAGCCCCCGAGCGCTTCCTCCTGGCGCTCGCGGTGCTGAGCCTCCTTGCCGAGGTTGCCGAAGCATCTCCGCTCGTCTGTCTGGTGGACGGCGCGCAATGGCTCGACCGCGCGTCCGCGCAGGCGCTGGCATTCGTGGCGCGCCGCCTGCTGGCAGAACCCGTCGGCATCGTGTTCTCGGTCCGCGACCCCGCCTCGATCGACGAGCTGGCGGGCCTGCCGGAGCTCGTCGTCGAGGGCCTCACGGACGAGGAGGCTCGTCAGTTGCTCGCGGCCGAGATGCCGGGGCGGCTGGACGAGCGGATCCGGGACCGGATCGTGGCCGAGGCGCGCGGGAACCCGCTCGCGCTCCTCGAGCTGCCGCACGCGTTCACGCCGGCCGAGATGGCCGGTGGCTTCGGTCTTCCCGAGTCGGCGCCGCTGTCCGGCCGCATCGAGCAGAGCTTCCTGCGGCGGGTCGAATCGCTTCCGGCCGAGTCGCAGCGGCTCCTGCTCGCGGCGGCGGCGGAGCCGATCGGCGACGTGACGGTGCTCTGGCGTGCGGCCGAGCAGCTCGGCATCCCGACCGACGCCGCGGCCCCGGCTGAGGCGGCCGGGCTGATCGAGATCGGCGCCCGCGTGCGGTTCCGGCACCCGCTCGTGCGCTCGGCGATCTACCACGCCGCCTCTTCCGACGACCGCCGGGCGGCCCACCGCGCACTGGCGGAGGCCACCGATCCGGAGGCCGATCCCGACCGGCGCGCATGGCACGGCTCATATGCCGCCGCGGGGCTGGACGAAGCGGTGGCCGGCGAGCTCGAGCGCTCCGCCGGCAGGGCGCAGGCGCGCGGCGGCGTGGCGGCGGCCGCTGCGTTCCTGGAACGAGCCGCCGAGCTGACCCCCGATCCCGCGGACAGGGGCAGGCGAGCGGGTGCCGCGGCGCAGGCGATGTTCGATGCCGGGGCGTCGGACGCGGCGCTCGCGCTGCTCGCCACGGCCGAGCTCACCCCGCTCGACGAGCTTCAGCGCGCACGCCTCGAGCGGCTGCGCGCTGAGATCGCGTTCGCCCGTACGCGCGGCGGCGACGCTCCGGCCCTCCTGCTCCATGCCGCGCGGCGGCTCGAGCCGCTCGACCCGGCGCTGGCTCGCGAGACGCATCTCGCGGCGATGGTGGCCGCCATGTACGCCGGCAGCCTCGGTCGCGGGCCGAGCGTCCACGAGACGGCGGAGGCGGTTCGGGCGGCCCCGGCCGCTCCAGACCCGCCGTCCCCGATCGACCTGCTCGCCGATGGCCTGGCCACGAGGTTCGTCGACGGCTACGCGGCCGGTGTGCCACCGCTCCGCAGGGCGGTCGAGGCCTTCCGCCGGCCGGAGGAGCTCAGCGCACGTGACATGCGCTGGCTCTGGCTGGCGTGCCGGCTGGCCCAGGACCTCTGGGACGACCAGCTATGGGACGAGCTCGCGGAGCATGGGATGAGCTTCGCGCGGGACACGGGCGCGCTCCGCGTTCTCCCGACCGCGGCCACATACCGCGCGTCCCTGCACGTTCATGCGGGAGCCCTCGGCCCAGCCTCTTCCCTGATCGAGGAGGCCGACGCGATCACGCAGGGCACCGGCATGGCGCCGCTGAAGTACGCGTCCATGATGCTGGCCGCCGTGCGCGGCGACGAGGCGGGCGCCCTCGAGCTCTTCGAGGCCGGACGGCTCGAGGCGACCGCGCGGGGCGAGGGCTCGGGGCTCGGCGTGACGGAGTGGACCACCGCCCTGCTCTACAACGGCCTCGGCCGCTACGCCGAGGCGCTCGCGGCCGCCCAGCGAGCCGCGGAGCACGAGGATGCGGGACGGATCGCCTGGGTCCTCGTCGAGCTGATCGAGGCGGGCGCGCGCAGCGGTGCCACCGACGCGGCCCAGGCGGCGCTCGATCGCCTCACCGAGTACACGCGGGCCAGCGGCACCGAGTGGGCGCTCGGCAGCGAGGCCGGCTCACGCGCGCTGCTGAGTAACGGCCGCGACGCCGAGTCCCTCTACCGCGAGGCGATCGAGCGGCTCGCGCGCAGCCGTGCGGTGATCCACCTCGCGCGCGCCCAGCTCCGGTACGGCGAGTGGCTGCGGCGCGAGAACCGGCGCGTGGACGCGCGCGAGCAGCTTCGGGCCGCGCACGACACGTTCAGCCGCATCGGAGCCGAGGGATTCGCGGAGCGCGCGAGGGTCGAGCTCCAGGCCACCGGCGAGACCGCACGCGCGCGCAGCGCCGACACGCTCGACGCGCTGACGCCGCAGGAAGCTCAGATCGCCCGGATGGCGAGCGACCGGCAGACGAACCCGGAGATCGCCGCCAAGCTGTACATCAGCCCGCGCACCGTCGAGTACCACCTGCGCAAGGTGTTCAGCAAGCTCGGCGTGAACTCCCGCAAGGAGCTGCGCAGCGCCCTCAGCTCTGCGGGCGCCATCCAGCAGCCTGGCTGAAGCGCGCCGCCGAGACACGCTCCCCGTCGCGGCAGACGTTGTAGGTGCCGCTGGGGAGTGACAGGGCCAAGAGAAGCGCGCGGCCGGCGTCGCTCACGTGCAGCGTCGCGCCGAAGTCGCGCATCGGCTCGTCGAACCACGTGCCCGGCCCGTCGAGCAGCCCCATCCTCAGGACCACGCCGCGTCCGCCCGCGCGGGCGAAGCGCTCGGTCTGCTCCTCGGCGACCAGTGACGAGCGCAGGATCGGCAGCACCTCGCCGACGGGCGTGTCCTCGGAGACCTCGCCGTCCGGCGGGTACACGAACGTGACGGTGGGCTGCACGTAGACCGCGGCGCCGGCGGCGATCGCGGCGTCGACGAGGATCCGCGAGGCGTCCGCGCGCAGCCGGTCGTTCTCGACCCACGCCGAGGCATCCGAGATCTGGTCGAGCGTGCGGATCCGGGTGGCCAGGTGGAGGACGCCGTCGGCGCCGCGCACCG
This sequence comes from Thermoleophilaceae bacterium, assembly GCA_035572055.1. Classification (GTDB taxonomy): domain Bacteria; phylum Actinomycetota; class Thermoleophilia; order Solirubrobacterales; family Thermoleophilaceae; genus JAICJR01. The sequence goes on from DATNBJ010000289.1 coordinate 13,538, forward strand.
CGGCCTCGACCGCGGCGGAGTCGAACAGGTCGAGCTCCTCGCGCCCGGGCATCGCCAGCTCATGGCCCTCGGCCGCGGCGAGGGGCGCGATCGCGCGGCCGAGCACGCCGGTCCCGCCGGTGACCAGCAGCCTCATCGCGAGCGGCTCGCCGCGCGGAACGCGTCCAGGGTGGCCGCGGCGAAGGCCGCGAGCTCGCTCAGCCGCTCACCGTCCTCGGGGGTGAAGTCCGCGCCGCCGCCCTTGTCGGAGAGCTGAAGCAGGCCGTAGCGCCGGCCACCCTCCCCGCACACCGCGGTGGCCAGCCAGCCGCGCATCGGCGGGTGGGCATCGGCCTGGCTGCCGAAGGCCTTCCAGGCGGGATGGGCCTCGACCTCGGCCTGCGTCAGCCGCACGACCTCGCCCGGCGCGAGCTCCAGCCCATGGAGCCCGAGGCCGTGCGGATCCACGTGGTAGTCGCGCCACCTGTCGTAGCGCTCGCTGAGGTTGAAGAACTTGCGGGTCGCCTCGCCGTCGCCGTCGAGGTCGACCTTGAAGGCCGCCTGCTCCGCCCCGGTCAGCGCGCGGGCGAGATGGCAGGTGCGATGCAGGAGGTCGTCGAGCCGAGCCGCCAGCTCAGGGTCATCGGCGACCTCGGGCGCGATCTCCGTACCGACATCGCCCGCGTGTGCCATCGCTCACTGCTTGAGCAGGGCGAGCTGACCCTCGAAATAGGCCATCGCGCTGCGGTACAGGAAGACCGCCCAGCTCACCCGGGCCACGCCCAGCGCGGCAAGCTCGTCGAGCGACGGCGCCTGCGGCAGGCGGGCGACGTTCACCGGAGCGCTCACCTCCGACATGAAGGCGCGCAGCGCGTCCGTCTCAGAGAGGGCGATCGGATACACGCAGTCGGCGCCGGCCTCGAGGTACGCCTGCGCGCGGCGCACGGCTTCGGGAACGAGCTCCGCCTGGGAGCCGGGGCCGGCACCCGCGAGGAAGGGGCCGAGGAAGAGATCGACGCGGGCGTTGATCACGAGCGGGTAGCCGTCCTCCGCGGCGGCATCGCGAACCGCCTTGAGCCACTCGGCCTGCCTGTCCGGATCGCGGTAGCCGCCGGCGCTGTAGTCGGTGTCCTCGAGATTGCAGCCCGCGGCCCCGGCGCTCCTGAGCGCCGCCACCAGCTCGGCGGGCCCCATCCCGTAGCCGGCCTCGGCGTCGACCGTGACGGGCACGTCGACGCCCCTCGCGATTCGCGCTGCCGCGGCGAGCATCTCGTCGGCGGGCGCGCCCTCGTGGTCCTCGTAGCCGAGGGCGGCCGCCACGCCCCCGCTGGTGGTCGCCACCACGGGGAATCCCGCCGCGACCACGGCCCGGGCCGTCGCCACATCCCAGGCGTTCGGAAGCAGGAGCGGCTCGCCGGGACGGTGCAGCGACCGGAGCAGGTCGCACTGGTTCTCGAGCTCGGTGGTCTGTGTCACATCCGCCCTGCCTGGCCGGTCTCCGTTGTGCCATGAAGGAAACCACCAACGAGATCCAGCCGCAGTCCGACCCACTCGAGCAGACCGTGACGCCGCTGGCGCTCGATCCGCTCGGCCCGATTCCAAGCGCGGACACCTTCCGAGCCGAGCACCCACTGGCGCTCGATCCGCTGGGCCCGATCCGGCGGTTCGGCTAGTTCAAGCGAAAGGAACGTCATGAAGATCGTGGTGATCGGCGGGACCGGCCTGATCGGGTCGAAGCTCGTCGCCAAGCTGGCCGACGACGGTCATGACGCCGTGCCGGCGTCGCCGAACTCGGGCGTGAACACCGTGACCGGCGAGGGGCTGGCCGAGGTCCTCGAGGGCGCGGAGGTCGTCGTCGACGTCTCCAACGCCCCGGACTGGGACGACGACGCGGTGATGAGCTTCTTCCAGACCTCGACTCGCAACCTCCTCGAGGCGGAGGCCGCCGCGGGCGTGGGGCACCACGTGGCGCTCTCGGTGGTCGGCACGCAGCGGCTGGGCGAGAGCGGCTACTTCCGCGCGAAGATCGCCCAGGAGGACCTGATCCGCGGCGGCTCGATCCCCTACTCGATCGTGCACGCGACGCAGTTCTTCGAGTTCATCAAGAACATCGCCGCGGCGGCCACCGACGGCAACGAGGTCCACCTCCCGCCGGCGCTCTTCCAGCCGATGGCGGCCGACGACGTGGCGACCGGAGTCGCGCGCGTGGCCGAGGGCTCGCCGGTGAACGGCATCGTGGAGATCGCGGGGCCCGAGCAGTTCCGGCTCGACGAGCTGATCCGCGGCGTGCTGAGGGAGCGCAACGATCCCCGCGAGGTCGTCACCGACCCGCAGGCGAGCTACTACGGGATCACGCCGCAGGAACGCACGCTGCTTCCCGGCGACGACGCGCGGATCGGCCGGATCAGCTACGAGGAGTGGTCGAAGCAGCCCGCCGCCACGTAGCGCTCGGGTAGCTTCGCGCCAGGACCTGTCAGCCCGTCCTGGCCTCGAGGATCACCACCGGGATCCTGCGGCCCTTCGCGTTGCGTTGGTAGAAGTCGTAGCCGGGATAGACGGCCTGGAACTTGGGCCAGAGGCGGGCGCGCTCCTCGCCGGTGGCGAGCCGAGCGCGGACGCTGCGCACCTCGGCGCCGATCTGGATCGTGGTGTCCGGGTGCGCCATCAGGTTGTGGAACCACGCCGGGTTCGTGGGCTGCCCGGCCTTCGAGGCCACCACCGCGACGAAGCCCTCGTCCTCGTGGAGGATCAGCGGCGAGGTGCGCCGCCTGCCGGTCCTGGCGCCCACGTGGTCGACCAGGACGATCCGCGCGGCGGGAAAGCCGGGCACGTGGCCGCCCAGCCTCCCGCGCGTCCAGCGGTACACCGCCACGTGGACCCTGGTCGAGCGCCGGCCCAGGTAGACGCCGCGCTCGTTCGCGAACTGCGAGGCTGAGAGGGACAGCCGAGCAAGCACAGAGCGCAGGATGACCGAACCGATCGACTGGGAGGAAGAGGAGGATCGCATCGCGCCCCGGTTCCTGGCCGCCGGCGACCCGACCGGCTGGTTCGAGGAGCTGTACGCGGGCGGCGAGAGCGGGCGCCTCACCATGCCGTTCAGCCGCCGGGACCCGCACCCCCTGCTGGCGGAATGGGCGGAAGCCCGCGGGCTCGCGGGCGCCGGCCGCCGCGCGCTGATCGTCGGCTGTGGGCTCGGCGCCGACGCCGAGTACATCGCCGGCCGCGGCTTCCGGACGACCGCCTTCGACATCTCCGAAGCCGCCGTGCGGATCGCGCGGCGCCGCCACGAGGGATCACCCGTCGACTACGCGGTCGCGAACCTCCTCGATCCTCCTCCCGGGTGGGCGCGGAGCTTCGATCTCGTGGTCGAGATCTTCACCGTGCAGGCGCTCCCCGATCCACCGCGGCGACAGGCGATCGCCAACGTGAGCAGCCTGGTCGGCGACGGGGGAACGCTGATCGTGATCGCCTCCATCCACGGCGACAGCAAGACGGGCGAGCCGCCTCCCTGGCCGCTCACACGTGAGGAGATCGAGGCGTTCGGGACGGGCGGCGTCACACCGGTTCTCATCGAGGTCGCCGAGCTGCCGGGAACGGCGGATGCACGACGCTGGCGAGCCGAATTCGCGCGATGAACCCGGAACGTCGACGGATCGCGGCCGAGTTGCTCGCCGCGTCGAAGGCGCACGACGCCGAGCAGGACGACCGGCTGCGGCGCTTTCGCAACGTCGAGCCCGAGACCGCCGGGCTGCTCGGCGTCCTCGTCCGCGCGACGCGGGCGCGGACGATCCTCGAGATCGGAACCTCGAACGGCTACTCGACGATCTGGCTCGCCGACGCGGCCGAGGCCACCGGCGGATCGGTGACGAGCGTCGAGATCGACCCGAAGCGGACGGCGATGGCAAGGTCGAGCCTGGCCGAGGCGGGCGTCGCGGCGGACCTCCTCACCGAGGACGCGGCGGACACGCTGCGGCACTCGCCCGACGGGGCCTGGGACTTCGTGTTCCTCGACGCCGAGCGCCCCGCCTACGCGGGCTACTGGCCCGACCTGGTGCGCGTGCTGGCGCCGGGCGGCGGCCTCGTCGCGATCGACAACGTCCTGTCCCACGCGGACGAGGTCGCCGGCGTCACCCGCCTGATCGAGGCCGAGCCGGCGGTCACCAGCGTGCTCGTGCCGATCGGCGCCGGCCTGCGGCTCGCGGTGCGCGGATGATCGGCGTCGTCCTCGCGGACGATCAGGCGCTCGTACGCAGCGGCTTCCGCGTGATCCTCGACTCTGCCGGCGACATCGAGGTGGTCGGGGAGGCGGCCAACGGGCGGGAGGCGATCGAGGTCGTCCACGAGCGGGACCCCGACGTCGTGCTGATGGACATCCGCATGCCGGAGCTCGACGGCATCGCGGCCACGCGGGAGCTGATGCGCGCCGAGAGCCGCGCCCGCGTGTTGATGCTCACCACCTTCGACCTGGACGAGCTCGTGGTGGACGCGCTCCGCGCCGGCGCGAGCGGCTACCTGCTGAAGGACGCTCAGCCGGCCGAGCTGCTCCAGGCGGTCCGGGTGGTGGCCGGCGGCGGCGCTCTGCTGGCTCCGGCGGTCACGCGCCAGGTGCTCGACCGGTTCGTGGCGAGCGTCCCCGCGGATGACCCGCCCCCTCCCGACCTCGAAGAGCTGACGTCGCGCGAGCTCGAGGTCCTCAAGCTGGTGGCGGCGGCGCACACCAACGCCGAGATCGCCGAACGGCTGACCGTCACCGAGGCCACGGTGAAGGCTCACGTGTCCGCGATCCTGCGGAAGCTCAGCCTGCGCGATCGAGTCCAGGCCGTGGTGCTTGCGTACGACGTCGGGCTGGTGCGGCCGGCCTCGAAGTTCCGCCGTCGCCGCTCGGAAGGGTGAAGCGGAACACGCTGCCGCCGTCCTGGGCCGGCTCGACCCAGATGCGCCCACCGTGCGCCTCCACGATCCGCCGGCAGACGGCGAGGCCGATCCCGACGCCCTCGACGCTCGTGTTCCCGCGCGAGAAGAGCCCGAAGATGCGGCCCGCCTGGGCGGGGCCGACGCCGATGCCGTTGTCGCGCACGCTCACGATCCACTCCTCGCTGCCACGCTCCGCCGAGACCTCGACGCGCGGCGGCGCCTCGCTGCGGAACTTCAGCGCGTTGGCCACCAGGTTCTGCAGGACGCGCCGTAGCTGGCCGGGATCGCCCTCGATCTCCGGCAGGCCGCTCTCCTCGATCGTCGCGTGCGTCTCGTCCAGCCGCGCTCGCAGGTCCTCTCTCACGTCGGCCAGGAGCCGCGAGAGATCGACTGGCTCGGACCGCATCGCGCCCGCGCGCGCGTAGGAAAGAACGCAATCCACCAGCTCGCGGGCGCGGCCGGTGCTCGCGCGCAACTGCTCGACGAGCTCGGCCGGCGGCGGCTGGTCCCCCTGCTGCTCGATCAGCGTCACCAGCAAAGCCATCGCCGTGATCGGCTCGCGCAGGTCGTGGGCGACCACCTCGGCGTAGCTGCGCAGCTCGGCCTCCATGCGGCGCTGATCGGTCACGTCGGTGAGGAAGGTCACGAGGCCGTCGCCGAGCTTCATCGTCCGCTCCACGAACGTGCCGACCATGTAGCCGTCGCCGAACGGCGTGTCGTAGGTGATCTCCTTCACCCAGGTCTCGCCGAAGTCGACCACGCGCGTGTAGGCGCGGAAGGCGCGGCTGTTCCGCATCCGCGGGAGCGCCTCGAGGAGCGTGTACTCGTCGCGCGTCGCGGCGGGCAGGCGGAAGGCGCTCATGATGGCCGGGTTGCCGTAGCCGAAGGTGAAGTCGACGATGCGGCCGCCGTCGTCGCGGATCGCCCACAGCACGCCGACGAGCTCCGGGAAGCCGTCGAGCACCGCGCGAAAGCCGTCCGCGCCACGCTCGCCCAGCAGCGCTACGAGCTTCTCATCGTGACCCCAGCGCTCGTCCAAAACCTCGGCCGAGGATACGACGAAAGTCGAATGCGAAGACTCGCCGGAAGACCGATGTCAGTGAGCGGATTCGCGCCTAGGTTCCAGCGCATGCACAGAGAACAACTGGAAACACGTCTCGGACCCCTGGCCTGGAGCTCGTCCGGTGAAGGCCAGACGCTCGTCTTCTTCGCCGGCGCGCTCGCGAACGGCGACCTGTGGCGCGACGTCGTCACCGCCCTCGAGGACCGCTACCGCTGCATCACGATCGATCTTCCGCTGGGGGCGCACCCCTGGCCGCTGGACGCCGGCGCGGACCGCTCGGCCACCTCCCTCGCCCGGCTCATGCTCGACTGCCTGGACCTCCTCGACCTCGAGGACGCCACCGTGGTGGCCAACGACACGGCCGGCGGGCTCCTGCTGCTGTCGCTCGGCAGCGGCCACCCGGCGCTGTGGCGAATCGGCGGTCTCGTGCTGACGAACTGCGAGAGCTACGAGCACTTCCCGCCGGACGCGCTGAGGAAGGCGTCGGCGCTGTCGCGCAGGATGCCGCGGCTCGCCCGCGCGTTGCTGCGCGTCCAGAACCGGTCGTCGGCCGCGCGGCGCAAGGTCATCGACTCGGTGGCGGCTGCCGGCCTCGACGAGGAGCGCAGCGAGTCCTTCTTCGGGCCGGCGCGCCGCGATCCGCGGGTCGCCGGCGACCTGGTCGCGGCCATGGGCGGCTTTCGCCCGGAGCTGCTGCTCGAGGCCGCCGAGGCGATCCCGCACTTCGATCGGCCGGTGCTGCTGATCTGGGGCGACTCGTGCGAGTTCTTCCCGATCGCGCACGCGCGACGGCTGCTGTCCGATTTCCCCCTCGCCGCGCTGCTCCCGGTTCCCGGGGCGAAGACCTGGGTGCCGGTCGACAGTCCCCTCGCGGTGGCCGAGGGGATTCTCGAGTTCGTGCCGACGCCGGTGATCTGACTCTTCATCCGTGCCGTTGAGCTGCACGGTTCCCGTGCGGGTGTCTGCTGCTAGACGAGGCGGCTGAAGAGGCTGCGATGCCTGGCGACGAAGCGGTAGCCGGCATCGCTGGCGCGCGGCGACAGGCGGGCGAGCCAGGCCAGCCGCCGCGCGGAGGGCAGCACGTCGAGCACTGCCCGCATCGCCGCGCCGCCTGACTCGCGCCGGCCGTCGTCGTGGACCACGTGGACCGATCGCAGGCGCTCGTCGAGAGGGAGGTCGGCGAGCAGCTCGGCGCCCCTTTGGGACTGGATGGGGTGCGGCTCGAGCAGGTGGTCGCGGTCGCGCGCGAGCGCCCAGTCGAGTGTGCGCCGGCAGAAGCCGCAGTCGGAGTCGAAGAGGACGATCACGCCGGCGCGCTGGTGGGAGGCACAAAGACAAGGTAGGCGGTCGGGATCGCGGCGCTCGGATCACCACGCGACCGACGCGTGGGTCGCCGCTCGTCCGGGACACGCGTGAACGGAACGCCGAGGGAGCTCCGCTGGTCAGCGGAAGCTCTCGAGCAGCTCGACGATCGTGTCATCGCATGCTCCGGGCACGCATCGTCCACACGACGCCCAGTCCGAGGACGAGAAGCGCCGCGAAGATCGCTGACGCGAAGCCGACCGGAGTGAAGGCGATCACGCCGAGCACCAGCATCAACCAGCCGAGCCACCTGGGCAGGGCTCGGCTCCGGAGCGTGGAGCTGCCCGTGGCCAGGAGGAAGAGCGCAACGCCGAGGACGATCGGGAGGAAGTCGTCGTCGTAGAGCGACTGCATCGCCTGAACCGCCGCCGGAGTGACGTCGTCCGCGCGGTCCGCGAGCGCGAAGGCGATCGTCCCGTCGATCGCGAAGCCCAGCGCGACGAAGCCGAGACCGATGAACGCGACGAGCGACAGAGTCTCTCCGTCTCCGGCGGCTTCGCGCAGCACCTTGCGGAGATAGGCGGCGAAGAAGACGAGCAGCGCGGAGGCGATGATGCCGAGCGCGGCGCTGACCTCCACTCTGGTCTGGTGGTTGAGGTAGTAGTCGACCACCTCGCGCGCCGGCTTGTCCGCGGCCTTGGGCTGACCCCCGACGATGAAGGCGGCCACCCCGACCAGGAAGAACGCGACTCCGGTGAACGGGCGTATCCGTCCCTGGGGCGGTGAATCCCCAAGAGGGGTGAAATCAACCACCCAGGGCGGTTACGGTTGCCAAATGGCCCTCGCCCGAGAGACGCTTGTGGGCGATTACCGGGTGGAGGACGTGCTCGGACGCGGCGGCATGGGGGTGGTCTACAGCGCCCGCCACGTGGAACTGGGGCGGCAGGTTGCGCTCAAGGTGCTCGCCGACCAGCTCAGCTCAACGCCCGAGTTCGTCGGCCGCTTCCAGCGCGAGGGGCGCCTCCAGGCGTCGCTCGACCACCCGCACGCGGTGACGGTCTACGAGGCGGGCGAGTCCGAGCACGGCCTCTACCTGGCGATGCAGCTCGTGCCGGGCGCGACGCTGGCTCAGCTCATCCAGAACCGGGAGCTGCCCGCCGGGCGGGCGCTGGTGCTGCTGCGCCAGGTCGCCGAAGCGCTCGACGCGCTCCACGCCGCGGGCCTGGTGCACCGCGACGTGAAGCCGCAGAACGTTCTCGTGGGAGACGACGAGGACGCCTACCTCGGCGACTTCGGGCTGATCAGGACCGGCGCGGACGAGACGTCCACGGGCCGGCTGATGGGCACGATCCCCTACCTCGCCCCCGAGCTGATCCGCGGCGGGGCCGCCGGACCGGCGTCTGACCGCTACGCCTTCGCCGCGATGGCGTTCGAGTGCCTGACCGGCACGGTGGTGTTCCCGCGGCAGTCGGAGGCCGCCGTGCTGGCCGCGCACACGAACGAGCCGCCGCCCCTGATCAGCCGCCGGCGTCCGGAGCTGCCGGCCGCGCTCGACCCGATCTTCTCCCGCGCGCTCGCGAAGGACCCGGGCGCACGCTTCGCCAGCGCATCCGGGCTCATCGACGCGGTGGCGGCGGCCGGCATCGGCGACCTCGGACCGCCCGAGCCGGGGGCCGGAGTGCTCGCCGAGACCACGATCGAGCCGGAGGTGCCAGCGCCCGCTCCACGCCGCCGGCACGTGCTTCCCTGGGTGGCCGCGGCGCTGCTGATCGGCGCCGGCGCCGCGCTCGGCATCCGGGCGCTCGTCGGCGACGACAACGGGACGAGCAGCGACGGGGCGGTGCCCAAGCCGCCGCCCGGCATGACGGTGCTGGGCAGCGACCTGAGCACGCCCGGACGGACGCTCGACTGCCAGGGCAAGCCGCGAGAAGCGGTGTCCGTGAGCTGCGCGGTCGCGCAGGCGCAGCTGCCGGGCCACACGCTGGTGGTGCCCGAGGACGGCGTGATCCGGGGCTGGGCGGTCCGCTCGGCCGCCGGCGAGCTGTCGCTGGCGGTGCTGCGGCCCCACCCGAACGGCGTGAGCCAGGTGGCACGCTCGCGCAACGAGTTCGTGGAGAACGACGGCGTGTTCGAGTTCCCCACCGACCTGCCGGTGCAGCGCGGCGACCGGCTGGGCGTCGTGATGATCGAGGGCTCCGCGATCGGCGTCCGCGAGGGAGTGAAGGGCGCGACCACCGACCGCTGGATTCCGAACATCCACGGCAACCAGCCGCCCAGCCAGCCGGCCGGGACGGGGTTCGACAAGGAGCTGCTGCTGCGCGTGGAGCTGCTCCCGGGCGGCGAGCAGCGGATGCCAAAGCAGGTGGCGGGCGCCGCCGCGGCATCGCTGCCGGCGGGGAACGTGGAGCAGCGAAAGAGCCTCCAGTACGCCGGAGGAGGGCCGAACGTGGAGATCGACCTCGTGACGATCGACGGCCGCTACGTGCTCGACGAGGTGATCGGGGGCAAGCGCACCGCGCGCGTGGACGTACCGGGCTTCCTACCGACCCACGGCGACGTGATCACCTTCGACGCCTACGCCGAGGACCAGGGCTCGGGACTCGGCATCTACCTCGAGTTCGTGGCGGTGAACAGCGCCCGCGTGCTCAACCACTTCTATGCGGCTTTCCCGCACGAGTTCCAGTTCGTCAACTGAGCTCGCGCCGGAGGTCGGCGTCGAGCTCTCCGGCTTCCGGCTGGAGCGACTGATCGGGCACGGCCGCGAGAGCTTCGTGTTCGAGGCCACACAGCTCAGCCTCGACCGGCGCGTGGCGTTGAAGGTCATCCCGGAGCGGCCGGCAGCCGGCGGGCTGCGCTGGCCGGAACACCCGCACGTGGCGAGCCTCTACGCGGCGGGCCCGTGCGAGTACGGCTACTTCGTGGCGATGCAGCTCATCCGCGGCACGAGCCTCGACGAGCTGCTCGGCGCGCGGGCGATCGACCGCGAGCGCGTGCAGCGGGTCCTTGCCGACGTGCGCTCCGCCCTCGACGCCGCCCATCGGGCGGGCATCGTGCACGGCGCGCTGAACGCCCGGAACGTGCTGGTCGACGACGCCGGCCGCGGCTTCCTCACCGACTTCGGGCTCGAGCCGGGTCCGGCGACTTCCGCGTCGGACCTCGCCGACTTCGACGCGCTCGAGCGCACCGCGCTCGAGACGGCGCACGCGCCCCGCCGGCGGCCGCCGAAGGCGCTCGCCGTCCTCTGCGCGCTCGGCGTGGCCGCGGCTGTCGCGGCGGTGGTTCTCGCCACGAGGGACCGCTCGGGCCCGGCCGTCGCACCGCTCGACGGCACAGTGGCGATCGGCAGCGCGCTGCCGGACGGCGCCGTGTCGTCGGTGGACTGCAGCGGGCGAGCGCCGAGCGGCGCGTCGGAGCCGTGCACCGTGGTGCAGACCCGGCTCGGTGGTCGCCTCGTGGCGGCGCGGTCCGACGGCGTGGTCCGCCGCTGGGTGGTGCGGGGCGCGCGTGGCGAGCTCGCGCTCAAGGTGCTGCGGCAGCGCGGCGGCCTCTTCTACATGGTCGCGCGCAGCCCGTACGCCCTGATCCGCGACGCGGGCGTGCATGTGCTGCCGGCCAACCTGCCGGTCCGCACGGGCGATCTCGTGGGACTCGCCGTGGCCCCGGGATCGGCGATCGGCGTCCGCCACACGCAGGGCGCCATCACCATGCGCCAGTTCGGCGCCGACCTGCAGGCCGGGCGGTTCGACCATGCCGGCACCGTGCGCGATCAGGAGGCGCTGCTGCGGGTGGAGTACGCGCCCGGCACCGAGTGGCGGCCGGCCGGGCAGCTCACCGGGGCGGCCGCGGCGGCGGCGCCGGACGGGCGCGAGCTGGACGCGCTCGAGCTGAGCGATGGGCTCGAGCTGACCGCGGTGAGCGTCGCCGGGCGGATCGTGGTGGACCTGCGCCTGCACGAGAAGCGGATCGCGCGGCTTCCCTTCGAGGGGGCCGCCCCGGAGGGTCAGCTCGGCTCGCTCGTCACCAACACGGTCCGCTTCGGCAGGCCGCTCGTGCGGATGGTGTGGCGGAACCCACGCGGGCTCGTGAGCCACGACTACGACGTGGGCAGGCGCTCGATCGTCCCGATGGACTGAGCCCCGGGGGCTACGCCTGGAAATCCCGCCGGCCCACGAGGCCGAGGTCGAGCGCGCGGTGTGCCAGCTCGGTGCGCTTGCGGTACTGCGGCAGCTCGTCGATCCCGAGCTTCGCGAACAGCGCGCGAACGTGGGTCTTCACCCCGTCCTGCGAGAGATGCAGCTCCTCCGCGATCTGGCGGTTGCTTGACGGCACGCCCGCTCCGCCCGGCTCGTTGAGGGGCCGGCACAGCGCCACGAGCACGCGCCGCTGCGCCTCGCTCACCCGGACCAGGCCGGCCTCGTCGGCGACCACCGTCGTGTCGGACACCGCACCCGGCGCGCGGAACAGCAGCGAGCTGCGGCCGAGCCGCAGCATGTCGCCGTCGTCCAGGCGTCGCCGCCCGACCACGCGCTCGCCGTTGATGAACGACCCGTTGCGCGAGAGGCCGTCGTCCACGAGCGTCCAGTCGCCGCCCACGAGCTCGAGCTGCGCGTGCGTCCGCGACACCTCGGGATCCCAGGACAGCGCCAGTCCGCTTTGGTCAGAGCGGCCGATGGTCAGGCGCTCGGCGTCGGCCAGCGCCTCCACACGGAGCTCGCCCTTGCCGTCCTTGAACGCCAGGAAGGGAATGCCGACGCGCTCGGCGGCCCGCAGCGCGGCCAGGTTCGATGGAGAGAGCGAATGTGGCGGGAAGGCGATACGCACATCTTGACCCGCTTCCGCCTACCTGGGAGCATCGGCCACAGGAGAACCTGATGCTCGCAGTACGCCCTATCTGGCTGGGCGTGGCCGCAGTTATGGCGGTGGCTGCACCTGCAGCAGACGCAGCGGACGTGAAGCTGTCCGGGAAGCTGGGCGGTACCAAGCTGCCGAAGCGGTCGGCCGGGGTCTCGATCTTCCAGGCGATGAACCTGAGCGACGGCACCTTCGCCGGCGCGCAGTACCTGTCCCGCAGAGGCGCCTTTTCCGTCAAGGTGCCGCCCGGCCCCTACGCGCTGATTGCGGGCTCCGTCTTCAAGAAGAAGACGCGCCCGACGGTGAAGCTCGTGGGGGCGCTGCTCGCTCGGTCCGGCAAGTCGCGGCGGCTGCCGCTGTCGCTGCGCCGGAGCGCGGCCGACCCGATCGCCGGCGTGAACTTCTTCACGGGCGGTCCGTCCTACCAGAACCGCGGGTTCCCGGGCATGATCGAGACCGATCTGGTCATGCAGCGGGGCAGCCCCTGCAACTTCAAGGTCGTGGCGCTGATGCAGCGCGCCGCGGTGCTCAAGGAGATTCGCCTTCAGCAGACCAAGTACTTCGATCCGGCCACACGCGTCAAGACGGGCCGGCTCCTGAACCCCACGGTGACGGTGAACGGCAGCATCGTCTCGCATGGCGAGGGCGACATCTCCTACAGCATCCGGGTGGTGAACTCGAAGACCGGCAAGGTGAAGGGCGCGATCAGCGGGCGCACGACGCCCGGCAACTACCTGTCGATCTCCAAGGACCTTGCCAAGCAGCTCGCCAAGATCATCTGCCAGCCCGACGAGTTGTTCTTCCGCATCACCGGCTACACGCTCAGCGAGAAGAGCAGCACGTCGCACGGCGAGAGCACCGCCTCCCACACGCTGTCGGGCGGCCCGGGGCCGGTAGGGACGATGTTCCCCTGCACAGATCCCGCATCCCCAACCTGTCCCAAGGTCATCCAGCTCGAGGCTCCGGTGACGAGCACTTTCACCGGACACGTGACCGGCACCGCCGCCCCGCAGATCTGCCCCGGGGGGTCGTGGGACTACGGCACCAGCACGATCACGCAGACCACGCGCCAGACCATCTCCTTCGACCCCGACAAGAACGATCCCGCCACCACCGGCGCGGGCACGATCCCGTCGGTGGGCGACATCCTGGAGGACAAGTGCGGCGCGAGCGACAGCGCCGAGTCGCAGGGGTTCAGCGCCGGCGTCCCCGCGGACCAGTTCATGAGCGGGGATCCCGTGACGTTCGGCTTCTCTGGTCAGGGCACCGCGGCGTCGCAGGGCGACCACCCGGGCCTCCCGATCGCCTGGAGCTTCTCGGAGACCATCACCGTCCAGCGCGTGAACGCGGACGGGTCGCACATCTAGCCCGAGCGCCTCAGCGCGAAGGTCACGGGCCCCGAGTTGCAGAGCACCGTGCCCTGGTCGCCGCGCAGGACGTCGCCCGCGTGAATCGTCCCGCTCGGGGTCGCGCCGAGGGTCGCCGCGAGGGTGGTCTCGCCGATGTCGGGAGTGCCCTTCTCGGTGGGATGCGTCTCGGCGTGGTAGCCCTGGACGCTCTGCCCGTGCTGCGTGAAGCGGAGCTGGGCGGGCCGCCAGTGCATGGTGAACCGCCTCCCGTCGGAGCAGCTCTCGCTGATGTGCGTGTCCAGGTGAGTGAGCGCGCCGGTCTGGTCGATCCACGCGGAGATGGCCTGGCCCTGGCTCGTGGTGCCGCTCCACTTCACGCCGAGCGCCGCCGGCTTCGAGCCGTGCAGGAGCTGCCAACCGCCGAAGATCATCAGGAGCGCGAGCGGATAGAAGAGGAGCCGCGCGCCGAGGCGGATGCGCCGGGCGAGCTGCGCGTCGCGGCTCTGCAGAGCTTCGTCCATCGGAACTGTCATCGGCGTGTGAACGCACACCCTGAAGATGGATGCGCGCACCATTGCCCTCCCCTGCCCGCGATACGACGATCCTGCCGTGTCCACGGTTGAGGATCCGAGCGCTGAGGAGGCCGCGCAGAAGAAGCACCGCAGCCCGTGGCTCTGGGTGAGCATCGTTCTGGCGCTCGCCTGCATCGGACTGGCCGTGTGGGGCATCAACACGCAGTCCGATCTCGACGACGCGAACACGCAGATCGACCACCTCCAGAACCAGCTCGGCGCCAGCGCGGTGACCGGCACGGCGGTGGCCGCGTCGTACAAGAGCGCCTACAACGACCTCGAGCAGCAGCTGGGCTCGTCGACGGCAGACCTGTCCACCACCCAGGGGCAGCTCGAGGACTCGCAGAAGGCGGCCGACCAGGCCAACGAGGACGCGGCCAAGGCGAAGGACAAGGCCGACAAGGCGAAGAACGAGACCGACAAGGCGAACGCCCAGACCGAGCAGGCCCAGGCGGAGGCCAAGGCCGCGCAGGAGCAGGCCAAGACGGTGACGAGCTGCTCGCAGGCGCTCCTCACGAGCATCGGCGCGGTGCTCGGCGCCGACGACCCGAAGGCCGAGGCCGAGAAGCAGAAGAGCGAGCTCGAGCCGATCGCCGAGAACTGCAAGAAGGCGCTCGGCGGGACCTAGCGCTCGGCCTCGAAGAGGCCGGCCTGGTGCGCCAGCACCACCGCCTGCACGCGGTCGCGCAGGCCGAGCTTCGCCAGCACTCGCGTGACGTGCGTCTTCACGGTCGTGTCGCTGATGAACAGCGTCTCGCCAATCTCCGCGTTCGACAGCCCGCTGGCGATCAGGCGGAACACCTCCAGCTCGCGCTCGGTCAGCTCGTCGAGTCCGTGGGGTGGCGCCGGGGGCCTCGCGCGGGTGAACCGGGAGATCACGCGCTTGGTTACCGCCGGTGACAGCAGCGCGTCGCCGGCGGCCACCGTCCGGATCGCCGCGATGAGCTGCTCGGGCGGGTCGTCCTTCAGCACGAAGCCGCTTGCGCCGGCGCTGAGCGCCTCGTAGATGTACTCGTCGAGATCGAAGGTGGTCAGGATCAAGACGCGCGCCGCGGGGTCGGCGGCCAGGATCCGGCGGGTGGCCTCCAGCCCGTCGAGCTCGGGCATGCGGATGTCCATCAGCACGACCGTGGGGTTGAACCGGCCGGCCTTCTCCACCGCCTCGAGACCGTTCTGCGCCTCCGCCACCACGTCGATGTCCTCCTCCCCGCCGAGCAGCATGCGGAAGCCGGCGCGCACCATCGACTGGTCGTCGGCCACGAGCACACGGATGCTCATGGCGCGACCGGCAGTCGCGCGCTGAGCACGAAGCCGCCGCCGTTCACGCGGCCGGCGCTCATCTCGCCACCGTAGATCTTCACCCGCTCGCGGATTCCCACGAGACCGTGCCCGAGGCCGTCGCCGGAGGCGGCGCCGGCGCCGTCGTCGCGCACCTCGATCTGCAGGTCCGACGGGCTGTAGCGGATGGTCACGTCCGC
>DATNBJ010000290.1:0-5824 GCA_035572055.1 Thermoleophilaceae bacterium
GCAGACGATCCGGCCGAGCACGAGCCCCGGCGCGTCCTCCACCCACTCGTGCTCGAGGCCGAGCGCGCTGAAGAACTCCTCCGCGCGCCGCGCCGACTCGTCGCTGGTCGCGGGCACGCGTGTCAGCTCCACCAGGCGGCCGAGCGGCGCCAGCAGGTGGAAGCCGGCCGCGCCGGGGATCCCGCGGGCGGCCAGGCTGCGGCCGGCGCAGGCCACCACGAGCGGCTCCCGTTGCGGAGCCTCTGCGCCGGCGGCGACAGTCAGCCACGGCTCGCCGCCACCGAGCTCGAAGCCCGCCGAGCTCGCCCGCTCTCTCAGCGCGTCCGCCAACGTGCCCTCCCCGGTGATCGCGATCACGCGGCGGTCACCGCCGGCGGGCTCGCGCGGATCGGGATCGGCGGGCCGGTGCGGGCCGTCCTCGTAGGAGTACCAGCCGCGCCCGGTCTTGCGGCCGAGCTGCCCGGCCGCCACCTGCTTCGCCTGCAGCATGCTCGGCTTCCAGCGGGCCTCGCCGAAGCTCTGGGCCGTGAACGATTGCGCCACCTCGAAGCCCACGTCGATGCCCACCAGGTCCATCAGCTCGAACGGGCCCATGCGGAAGCCGCCGCCGAGCCGGACTATGCGGTCGATCTGCTCGATGGTCGCCACGCGCTCCTGCAGCAGGCGCAGCGCCTCGCCGGCAAACGGCCGCCCGCAGCGGTTCACGAGGAATCCCGGACCGTCCTGAGCCACGATCACGGTCTTGCCCATCGCCTCGCCCACCGCGCTCGCCACCGCCAGCGCCCGCTCGCCGGTCTGCTCGGCGGCGATCACCTCGAGCAGCCTCATCAGCGGCGGCGGGTTGAAGAAGTGCATGCCCACCACGTTCTCGGGCCAGCCGGCCGATGACGCCAGCGAGCTCACGAGGATCGACGACGTGTTGCTGGCGAGGATCGTGCCCTCGCCGCAGACCTCGGAGAGGCGCTCGAACAGCTCGCGCTTCAGCTCGATCCGCTCCGGCGCCGCCTCGATCACGAGCTCCGCGTCGCTCAGCCCGTCGAGCGACTCGACGGTGTGGAGGCGCTCCGCCGCCGCGGCAGCCTGCTCGGCCGACCAGCGCCCGCGCGCCGCGCCCTTGTCCAGCCCCTCGCGGATTCGCTCGGCCCCCTTCGCGAGCGCCTCCGGGACCGGATCGTGCAGTAGCGTCTCGATTCCGGCAAGGCAGCCCAGCTGCGCGATTCCCGCGCCCATTGTGCCCGCGCCCACCACGCCGAGAGGCGTTGGGAGATCGGTCATCGGGTAGGGGACCTCACGGGCGGCGGCATATTAAGGCCGGCTGGGCTCGCCGCAACTTTCAACCGAACCCCGCACTTAGACCCCTGATGTCCAAGAAGCTGCTCCTTCCCTTCATCTCGGCCATCGTCGCCGCCACCGGATTCGTGGCCGCGCCGGCACATGCGTCGAAGACCCAGGAGTCGATCTTCCAGGACGACCGCACGCTGATCTTCTCCGGCGACGCGAAGCGCCAGGCCGCCCTCGACGAGATGAAGGCGCTCGGCGCCACCACGATCCACTCGCTGGTGTTCTGGAACACGATCGCGCCCGACGCGAACACGCTGACCAAGCCCGCGGGCTTTGACGGCAGCGATCCGAGCGCCTATCCGCCGGGCGCGTTCGACCAGTACGACGCCCTCGTGCGCGAGGCCACCGCCCGCGGCCTGAAGCTGCTCCTCTCGCCGGTCGAGGCGCCGGCGTGGGCGGGCGGCTGCGGCAGCATCGTCGTCCGCCACCACTGCGAGCCCAGCGCCTCCGAGTTCGGCGCGTTCGTCGCCGCGCTCGGCAAGCGCTACTCGGGCAGCTTCGACGGCCTGCCGCGCGTGTCGCGCTGGTCGGTCTGGAACGAGCCGAACCAGGCGAGCTGGCTCTACCCGCAGCGCAGGCGCATTCACGGCCACATCATCAACACCGCGGCGATGATGTACCGCGACCTGTTCCGGGCGGCCACCGGCGCCCTCAAGGCCACCGGGCACGGGAGCGACCAGATCCTGCTCGGCGAGACCGCGCCGCTCGGCCGCACCACAGGCTCCCTGGGCAACCGCTTCCTGACGCCGGTCGAGCTGTACCAGGGCGTGTTCTGTCTCGACTCGCGCGGCCACAGGCTGCGCGGCCGGATCGCGAAGGACTCAGGATGCAGCGGCCGCTACGCGAAGCTCGCGGCCAGCGGCGTCTCGCACCATCCGTACAACCGCGGCGGCAGCCAGCGGCCGCTCGCGAAACCGGCGAGGGGCGAGATCACGATCTCCACGCTCAGCCGGCTGAACGCCGTCCTCGCGCAGGGCTCGCACAACCGCCGGATCAAGTCGAACCTGCCGATCTACCTCACCGAGTTCGGCTTCCAGACCAACCCGCCGGACAAGGTGTTCGGCGTCTCGCTCTCACGCCAGGCGCAGTATCTGAACCAGTCCGACTACCTCGCCTACCGCGACTCGCGCGTGAAGTCGGTGGCGCAGTACGAGCTGTTCGACGAGCCGGACCTCGAGGTCTTCCAGAGCGGCTTGTTCCTGCTCAACGGCAAGGCCAAGCCGAGCGTCGATGCCTACCGTCTGCCGATCTGGGTGACCCGCCACGGCTCGGGCGTCACGGTGTGGGGCCAGGTCCGCCCGGCGGACGGCACGCCCCAGCAGGTCGTGATCCAGAACGGCAGGCGCGCGTTCAAGGACGTGAAGACGGTGACCACCAGGCCAAGCGGCTACTTCCAGGTGAACGTGAGCCGCCAGCCCGGCTCGAGGTGGCGCCTTTCGTGGAAGGGCTTCACCAGCAGGCTGGCCACGGCCGCCCGATAATCGCCCGAATGGGCGAGGCGTAACGCGCCGGCCCGTGCGATGCTCGATCGACGGCGCCTCACGGATGGGGAGCCCAGGGATTTCTGATGAACGGACTCGCACGAGCACTCTGCGCGCTCGCCACGGTTGTCGCCGTGCCGGCGCTTGGCAGCGGCGCGGCCCTTGCCGACACGCCGCCGCAGGTGCCGGTCACCTTCAGCGGCACGCTGGCCGCCGGCGAGACGCAGAGCTTCCATTTCAGCGTCCCGGACCTCGAGTTCTACCGAGCCACGGTCACTCCGGCGGACGCGCCGGTCACCCTGACGCTCACGGGGCAGTATCCGAACCCGCCAATCCAGAACTGGCAGTCGGGCGGGCTCATCCCACTCGTGGACTACACGCTCGCGGTGCACAGTCCGCTGGCGACGACCTTCCAGGTCGCCGTCGAGGAGATCCCGCCCAAGCTCACGAACGTGAACGGCGGCGGCGACATCCAGTACGCGGGGCCGAACGGCATCTTCACGGCCACCTACACCCTCGACGTCCCGGCTTACGTGGAACCCGTGGTCACCAGTTGGGACTACCACGACGGGCTCGTGGTGCCCGTGAGCTACATGACGAGCCCCGGGGATGAGACCTTCACCTGGAACCTGCGGGACGCCGACGGGAAGCGGCTCCCGGACGGCGACTACAGGGTGGCCATCCGGGCGAGGAACAGCACCGCCGTGTCTCTGCCGGCCCCGGCAGGGGAGGTGATCGTCGACAGCACCCAGCCCGCGATCAATCTCAAGCTCGACGGTCCTCCGGCCAGCCACGCCGGCGTTCTGCTCGACATCATGGATCCGGGCGAACATCCGTCGGGGCTGCCCGGCCACTACGGAATCGCGAGCGTGAGGGCATCCGTGGACGGCGCTCCGTCCAAGGCGATGGCCTGGACCGGCCCCTCGCCGTGGGACTGGGCGCCGGTCACCCCGCCGGACGGGGCTTGGAGTCCCGGCAGGCACACCGTCACGGTCACGGCCATCGACGACGCCAGCAACGGGGGCAGCAGCAGCATCAGCTTCACGGTGCCGGGCCCCACCGCGGCGGCCCCGCCGCCGCCGGCGAACGTGATCGCGACACCCGTGATCGCCCGCGCACCACGGCCGGATTGCTCCACGGCCGCGATCAGAAGCGCGATCCGCCCGTTCTCCCGCCACTTCAAGCTCGCGCAACACGCGTGCTCCGACCTGACGGGCGACGGCACCTCCGAGCTGGTGGTGCTCCTGCGCGCGAAGCGCGGTCCGAAGACCGTGGCCGCCATCTACAGGCAGGTGGGCGGTAGGTGGGCTCTCGCCTATCGCGACACGCGCCACCGGATACGCACGCTCGGGCGGGTGGCCCACGATCTCAGGGAGACCCTGCACGACGGCCGCAGGATCAGGATCCACTGGAGCGGCAGTCGCTTCCTCGCGGCCCGGGCGTAGGTTCACGTTCGCGGGCGGCGGGTAGCCTGCCCGTGTGCTCGGAAGACTCGTCAAGCTCCCGATCCGGCTGACCGTCGACCTGCTCAAGCTTCCGCTGGAGGCGACAAAGCTGGCGCTCGCGCTCGTCCGCGAGCTGGTGGAGGAAGAGCCCGAGCGCGCGCCGGTCCGGCCGCCACCGGCGCCCAGGGCGGAGCCGACGCCGCCGCCCCCACCACCGCGGCCCGAGGCGGTCGGCCCGCTGCCGACAGTGCCCGAGCCCGTGGAGCAGGAGCCATTCGACGAGGATCCGCTCGAGCCGCTGCACGTGTCAGAGGAGCCGGAGTTGGTCGCGGAAAGCGCCGACCCGGAGGCCGCCGACTCCGGCACTGCCGAGGTCCACGTGGACGAGCCGTGGGACGGCTACCGCCATCTGAAGGCCGACGACGTGATCGCCCGGGTCTCCGTCGCCACCGCGGAGGAGCTCGCGGTGATCGAGCTCTACGAGAGGACCCACCGTGGCCGCAAGAGCGTGGTCGCCGCCGTGGAGAAGCAGCTCAGGGTGCTGGCGAACCGCCCCTAGACCATCGCGTTGATCCCGGTCGCCGCGCGGCCGATGATCAGCTTCTGGATCTGCGATGTGCCCTCGTACAGGGTCGTGACCCGCGCGTCGCGCAGGTAGCGCTCCACCGGGTAGTCGTCCACGTAGCCCGAGCCGCCGTGCACCTGGATCGCCAGGTTGGCGTTGCGCACCGCCGCCTCCGTCGCAAACAGCTTGGCCACCGAGGTCTCGGTGGTCGAGGGCTTGCCGTTGTCCTTCAGCCAGCCGGCCCGCCAGACCAGCCCGCGCGCGGCCTCGGTGTCCACGACCATGTCGGCGATCATCTCCTGCACGAGCTGGAAGGACGCGATCGGGCGGCCGAACTGCTCGCGTGACTTCGCGTACTCCACGGACGCGTTCACGCAGCCCTGGGAGATCCCCACGCAGCCCGACGCGACGCTGAAGCGGCCCGAGTCGAGAGCCGACATCGCCACCTTGAAGCCGTCGCCGATCGAGCCGAGCATCGCGGAGTCCGGCACCTCGACGCCGTCCAAGGCGAGCTCCGCGGTGTCCGAGGCGCGCAGCCCCAGCTTGCCGTGGATCTCGGAGGCGGAGAAGCCCGGGGAATCGGTCGGCACCAAAAAGCATGCAAGCCCGCGGTGGCCCTGCTCCGGATCGGTCTGGGCGAACACGAGCGCGAGCTGCGCGTAGTTGCCCATCGAGATGAACATCTTCTGGCCCGAGATCGTCCAGCCGCCGTCGGCCTTGGTGGCGCGCGTCTTCTGGTTGGCGGCGTCGGAGCCGGTGTCGGGCTCGGTGAGCGCGAAGCAGCCGAGTGCCTCACCGGAACACAGCTTCGGGAGCCAGTCGTGCTTCTGCTCCTCGCTGCCCCAGTTCTCCACCGTCTTGGCCACGAGCGATGTCTGAACGGACACGACGGTGCGCGCGGACGAGTCGCCGCGGCCGATCTCCTCGACGATCAGCCCGTAGCTCAGGTAGTCGAGCCCGCGGCCGCCGTACTCCTCCGACACGATCGCGCC
>DATNBJ010000291.1:0-4540 GCA_035572055.1 Thermoleophilaceae bacterium
CCGATCGCGGGCGCGGGCGTCACGTTCACCTCCGCGGCGACCGACAGCGACGGCACGATCGTCAGCTATTCGTGGGACCTCGACGGCGACGGGGTCTTCGGCGACGGCTCCGCCGCCGCGACCGGCGCGACGGTCACGCACACGTTCCCGGCGGGCGCCTGGACGGTCACGCTGACGGTCGACGAGGCCCCCATCCCCCCGGCGACGGCGCCCGCCGCCGCGACGACGACGGTCTCCCGCGCGATCACGGCGAACACCCGGCCGGTGGCGAGGTTCACGTGGACCCCGCCGTTCCCGATCGCGGGCGCGGGCGTCACGTTCACCTCCGGGTCGACGGACGGCGACGGCACGATCGTCGGCTACTCGTGGGACCTCGACGGCGACGGCGCGATGGACACCTCGAGCGGCACGACGCCGACGCTGCAGCACGCGTTCAGCAAGGGGACGCAGTACCTGACGGTGCGCGTGACGGATGACCGCGGGGCAAAGGCGTACGCCAATGCCGCGGTGAACGTGCGGTAGCCGTAGGCGCCGGCTACACGCCGAGCCGCAGCGAGAAGCTGCTCGAGGTGCCGCGAATCGACACGGTGGCTTTGAGGCGGAGCTTCCGAAGGCCTGTGCGCGACAGGCGCTTGAGCCGCTTCTTCGCGCTGCGGCCGAGCTTCACCTGAACGACGCTCGTCTTACCGGCTGCGATGGAGAACGAGCGCTTCCCGAGCGTCGATGAGGACGCGCGGGAGGAGCTCGGGAGGGCCAGGACGATGGAGCCCACACATTGCCCATCGTGGCCCGCGCACGTCAGCGGCACGCCGATCTTCGACCGACCGCTGCTCAGGGCCGCCTTGCTGGACGCTCGCTCCACCACAAACGGGGCCGCCGGGGGCGAGCCGCCATCGCCGGGAGGACCGCCGCTCCCACCGCCACCGGCAGGCGCCGAGCAGTTCGCCCCTGGGGTCGGGGAGGCTGCCGGCGTCAGCGTCAGGCCCAGGTTGTCCGCATAGGCGTCGTTGTAGGTGTCAAGGCCGCTGTTGCGAACGAAGTCCACGTCAAACCGGATCGATCGGGTATCGGGCGGCACACCATTCCTGGCAGCCTCGGGGAGCAGCCCGGTCCTGTTCCCGCGATCACGGGCAATCGGACCGGAGAGCGTGCGCTGATCCAACACCTGGTTCGTGGCGCCGACGAAGTAGACGGTCATGAGCACGTGGTCGTCCTGGTCGCCATAGCCGCCAAGGCAGCCGGCCATGGTCGCGACTGTGTCGCCGCCGGCGATGTCACCCAGTGCGTCGTCCCCTATGGAGATCGTCTGGCGAAGGATCCAATGTTGCTCGACGTTGCCCGCGACCGGCGGACCACCGGCGAAGAAGTTGGCGCCCCCACCCAGCGCAGCGCCCTGTGCAGCGCTCGGGAAGCCGCCCGCAATGCCATAGCGGACCGCGGTCGGACTCGGGGCGGGACCCACGGCGGTCCATGACGGCGGCGTGAAGAAGCTCCCGCTGTCCGAGGCGGCCTGCCCGTCCTCCGCGCCGGAATTCCTCAGCAGGTTGCCGGAAGGGAGGTCCGCGCCGGCGGAGGCCGGTAGGCCGAGGGCCAGCGTCAATGCCAGCACGGCGACGATCCTCACAACCATGGCGCCAGTCTCCGTGGGCTCGACCGGCCCGGCTAGCCGCCATAGGGGTGGGATCTCCCACCCCGGAGGACTAGATCGGCTGGATCATCGAGGCGCCGCAGTTGTGGCACTTCACGTCGTGCGTGGATGACATGCGCGCGATCGTGGAGTGGGCGCCGCAGTCGGGGCAGCCGGACAGGAGCTCGAAGCGGCGCAGGCAGTTCACGCAGCGGTAGCGGCCCGGCAGGTTCGTGCCGCGCAGCCACGGCTCGCCGCACGAGGGGCAGAGCGGGCCCAGGTCGATGCTGGGCTCGCTGCTCATGCGGGCGCCTCCGCGATCCGGCGCAGCCGCGCGATGAAGAACCCGTCGGTGCCGTGCACGTGCGGCAGCAGCTGCAGGAAGCGCGGCGTGCGCGGGTGCTTCAGCTCGGGCAACTCTGCGGCCAGGTCCTCGGCCTCGAAGTCGGGGTGCCGGGCCAGGAAGCTGTGGACGCGCTCCTCGTTCTCGCTCGGCGAGATCGTGCAGGTCGAATAGACAAGCGTCCCGCCCGGACGGACATGGCGCGCGCCGGACTCGAGCAACTCCTCCTGGATCCGCGTGAGCTCCATGATCTGCCCCGAGTCCTTGCGCCAGCGGGCGTCGGGCCGCGCCTGCAGGGTGCCGAGGCCGGAGCAGGGTGGGTCGAGCAGGACGCTGTCGTAGCCGTCCTCGTGGTCGCCGATGAAGTTCGCCGCGTCCTCGCAGCGCACGTCGATCCACGGCGCGCTCATGCGCCGGCAATTGGTCGAGAGCGCGTCGCAGCGCCCGGCGTTGCGCTCCACCGCCACGAGCTTGCCGCGGCCGCGCATCAGCGCCGCCAGGTGGGTTGTCTTCGCGCCGGGGGCGGCGCAGAGGTCGAGCACGGCGTCGCCGGGCTTCGGATCCACGATCCGCGCCACGAGCATCGACGCGCGCGACTGCGGCATCAGCGCACCAGCCTCGAACAGCAGCGAGCCGTGCACGTCGAACGGCGTGTCCAGGATCAGGCCCTCCGGCAGGGTCTCGACGGCGCGCGCCTCCACGTCGAGGTCGCGCAGCACGTCGCGCAGCTCGTCGCGGGTGATGATCAGCTCGTTGGCGCGGACCGCGCTCTCGGGCGGCTGGTTGTCGCGCTCGAGCAGCTTCACGGCGTCCTCGGGGCCCAGCGCGTCCCACCACATGCGCGCGAGCCACTCGGGGTGCGAGTGGAGCACCGCGGCGTCGGCGGGCGAGTCCGCCGTCAGCTCGGCCACGAGGCCCTGCGCCTCGCGGGCGGCACGGCGCATCACGGCGTTGGCGAAGCGGTGGCCGCCGCCGCCGCGCTCGAGCTTGGCGAGCTCGACGGTCTGCTCGACCGCCGCGTGGTCCGGCACGCTGGCGAGGTACAGGAGCTGGTACACGCCGAGGCGAAGCGCGTCGAGCAGCGGCGGGTCGATGTCGTCGAACGGCCGCGCCGACAGCGCGGTGAGCACGTAGTCGAGCGTGGCCTGCCGCTGCACCGTCCCGTAGACGAGCTGCTGAGCGAAGGCGCGGTCGCGCGGCGCCAGCTCGAAGCGTTCGGCCTCGGCGACGAAGGTGCGGTCGGCATAGGCGCCGTCGCTCGTCACGCGCCGCATCACGGTGTAGGCGCAGCGGCGCGCCACCGACAGGCGGCCCTTGTCGCGGTCCTGGGATCCGTGAAGTCGCGCGAGGCGGACCATCAGACCCCTCCCCCGAGCTTGGCAGCGTGGCCGCGCAGGTACGCGCCGGCGTCCATCGCGCGGCCGCCCGCGGGTTGGACCTCGAGCAGCTCGAGCGCTCCGTCGGCGCAGCCGAAGAGCAGCCTGTCGTCGGCCGCCGTCACCTCACCGGGGTTCACAGACGTACCAACCGCCGCGGCGGCCCGCCAGACCCCCAGCCGTTCCCCGGCGGGAAGCTCCACGTAGGTGCCGATGTGCGGCGACAGCGCGCGCACGCGGAGCTCGAGCTCGTGGGCGCTGCGCTCGGGATCGAGGTGGCGGTCCTCCGGGCCGATCTTGTTCGCGATCGTCACGCCCTGCTCGGGCTGCTCGCGGAACTCGGGCTGGTCGTCGAGCGCCTCCACCAGCAGCTCACCGCCGAGATCGGCGAGGCGCCGCGACAGCGACCCGTAGTCGTCGTCCGGCCGGATCTCGAGCGAACGCTGCAGGCAGATCGGCCCCGCGTCCATCTCCTCGACCGGGCGCATGATCGTGACGCCCGTCTCGTCGTCGCCCGCCTCGATCGCGCGCTCGATCGGAGCAGCGCCGCGCCAGCGAGGAAGCAGCGAGGGGTGCACGTTCAGCATCGGATGAGCGGACAGAAGCGGCTCCTTGATCAGTGCCCCAAATGCGCAGATGCAGACGCTATCGGGCCGTGCAAGGGCAATACGTTCACGGGATTCATCTGAATTCACGCTCTCGGGCTGAAATACCTCCAGGCCGAGCAGCGCTGCGGCCTCCGCCACGGGCGGCGCCTGCAGCTTTCTCCCGCGCCCCTTCGGCCGGTCCGGGCGGGTGACCACGAGCACGGGCTTGTGCTCGGAGCGGGCAAGCCGGCCGAGGACGGTTACGGCGAAGTCAGAGGTTCCCAGGTAGACGGTGCGCACGCGCCAGAGCCTAGAGGCCCGGCGCTAAGCGGCCTCTTGCTGCTCTTCGGCCTCACGCAGCGTGCGCATCGCTTCCTTGCGCTGATCCTTGCTGGTGCGGTCGAGGATCAGCACGCCGTCGAGGTGGTCGATCTCGTGCTGGATGACGCGTGCCTCTAGGCCCGAAGCCTCCACCACGCGCTCCGCCCCGGTCTCGTCCTGCGCCCGTACGCGCACGTGCACGGGACGCTCCACGTCCACCGCGACGCCGGGAATCGACAGGCAGCCCTCTTCCAGGGTCTCCTCGTCACCGCTCGACCACTCGATC
>DATNBJ010000292.1:0-6383 GCA_035572055.1 Thermoleophilaceae bacterium
GGGGGCGCGGCGCCGCGCTCATCCTTTGCTCGCATCTGGGTAGACCCACCGGCATCGACCCGAAGTACTCGCTCACACCGGTGTCGCGGCGCCTGTCGGAGCTGATCGGAAGGCGTGTGCACCAGGCGCCGGAGGTGGTCGGGCCCGAGGTGCGCCGCGGCGTGGCCAGGCTCGAGGCGGGCGAGCTGCTCGTGCTCGAGAACACGCGCTTCGAGCCTGGCGAGACGAAGAACGACCCGGAGCTGTCGCGGGAGCTGGCGTCGCTGGCGGAGGCCTACGTGGACGACGCGTTCGGCGCCTCGCACCGCGCGCACGCCACCACGGTCGGCGTCACCGAGTTCCTGCGCCCGGCCGTGGCGGGCCACCTGCTCGAGCGCGAGGTCACGACGCTCACGAGCCTGATCGAGGCCCCGGAGCGGCCGCTCGTGGTCGTGCTGGGCGGCGCCAAGGTCACCGACAAGATCGCGCTGATCGAGCGCTTCCTCGAGCTGGCCGACGCGGTGCTCATCGGCGGCGCGATGTGCTTCAGCTTCTTCCGCGCGCAGGGGCACCCGACCGGCGACTCGCTCGTGGAGGAAAAGGGCGTCGAACTGGCGCGCAGGGCGCTCGAGAAGGCCGGGCAATCGGACTGCAGGCTCCTGCTGCCGGTCGACCTCGTGCTGGGCGACAGCTTCGACGCAAACGCTCAGAAGCGCGAGATCGACGACGTGGACGTGCCGGACGGCTGGATGGGCTTGGACGTGGGGCCGCGCACCGCCGAGGCGTACGCGAAGGAGATCGCGGCGGCCGGCAGCGTCTTCTGGAACGGACCCATGGGCGCCTTCGAGCTGGCGCCTTTCGCGGCGGGCACGCGCGCGCTGGCGGAGGCCGTTGCCGAGGCGCCGGGCACGACCGTGGTAGGCGGAGGCGACAGCGCGGCGGCACTCGCCGAGTTCGGCCTCGCCGACCGCGTCACCCACCTCTCGACCGGCGGCGGCGCGTCGCTCGAGCTGCTCGAGGGCAAGGCGCTGCCCGGCGTGGAGGCGCTGGATGACGCCTGACTCTGGCCGGCGGCCGTACATCTCCGGCAACTGGAAGATGTTCAAGACGAGCGCCGATGCGCGTTCGTACGTGAAGGAGCTGCGCAAGGTGCTTCCGGCAGAGCCGGCGGCGGACGTGGGCATCTGCGTTCCGTTCACCGCGCTGGCGGCCGCGATGAAGGCGGCCGAGGGCAGCGACATTCGCGTCTGCGCCCAGAACATGCACCATGAGGCCGAGGGCGCGTTCACCGGCGAGATCTCCGCGCCGATGCTGCTCGAGTACGGCATCCACGGCGTGGTACTGGGCCACTCCGAGCGGCGGCAGTACTTCGGCGAGACCGACCGCGCGCTCCAGGAGAAGGTTCCGGCCGCGCTGGCGGCGGGCCTCGAGCCGATCCTCTGCGTGGGCGAGACCGAGGAGGAGCGCGACGGCGACGAGACCGAGCGGCGGCTGCGCCACCAGGTGCAGGAGGCGCTCGAGCGCGTGGCGCCCGAGGACCTGCCGCGGGTGGTGATCGCGTACGAGCCGATCTGGGCGATCGGCACCGGCCGCGTGGCCACCTCCGAGCAGGCGCAGGACGCGATCGCGTTCATCCGGGCGCTGGTCGGCGACCGCTCGCGCGACGCGGCCGGCCAGGTGCGCGTGCTCTACGGCGGCAGCGTCAAGCCCGAGAACGCGGCCGAGATCCTGGCTCAGCCGGACGTCGACGGGGCCCTCGTGGGCGGCGCCAGTCTCGATCCGAAGGTCTTCGCCGAGATCGTGGCGGCGGCCGGCGCATGACTCTGCCCGACGGGCCCGGACGGCCGCCTGTGCCGTCTGTGTGTCTGGTGGTGCTCGACGGCTTCGGCCTCGCGCCGCCGGGTCCGGGCAACGCGGTGGAGAAGGCGAACACGCCGGTGTTCGACGAGCTCTGGAAGCGCTACCGCCACACCGAGCTCACGGCGTGCGGGCGCGCGGTCGGCCTGCCCGAGGGCCAGATGGGCAACTCGGAGGTGGGTCACCTGAACCTCGGAGCGGGCGCGGTGATTCGTCAGGACCTCACGCGGATCGACGACGCGATCGAGGACGGGTCCTTCTTCGACAATCCGGTGCTGAAGCAGATCTGCGCGGCGGGACGCGACGCCGGCCGGCTGCACCTGCTCGGGCTGGTGTCGAAGGGCGGCGTGCACTCGGGCTGGGAGCACCTGCGCGCCTGCATCCAGCTCGCCGGCCGCGAGGACGTGCCGGACATCGTGCTGCACGCGTTCACCGACGGGCGTGACACCGCGCCCGACTCGGGCGCCGGGTACGTGGCCGAGGCGGAGGAGTGGCTGCACGCTGCCGGCGGTCGCGTCGCAAGCGTCAGCGGCCGCTACTACGCGATGGATCGCGACAACCGCTGGGACCGCGAGAAGCTCGCCTACGACGCGATCGTCCACGGCAAGTCGGACTGCCCGCACGCCTCGACCGGCGAGGAGGCGGTGCGCCAGGCCTACGAGCGCGGCGAGACCGATGAGTTCATCAAGCCCACGCTGGTCGGCGACGAGGGTCGGATCCGCGACGGCGATGCCGTGCTCTTCTTCAACTTCCGTCCCGACCGCGCCCGCGAGCTCACGCGGGCGATCGCCGACCCCGGCTTCTCCGAGTTCGACCGCGGCGACGCGCCGCGCGTGGAGTACGCGTCGCTGACGCAGTACCAGGAGGACTGGGGCTACCCGGTGGCGTTCGCGCCCGACCGCCCGGCGGTGACGCTGGCCTCGACCCTGGCCGACCGCGGCGCCCACCAGCTCCACGTGGCCGAGACCGAGAAGTACGCGCACGTGACCTACTTCTTCAACGGCGGCGAGGAGCACCCCTACAGCCACGAGGACCGCTTCCTGGTGGACTCGCCGCGCGACGTCCCGACCTACGACTACAAGCCCGAGATGAGCGCCCGCGCCGCGGCCGCGACCTTCGTCGAGCATTGGAAGGAAGACGACTACCGCTTCGCGATCATCAACTTCGCGAATCCGGACATGGTCGGCCACACGGGCGTGATCGAGGCGGCAGTGAAGGCGATCGAGACGGTGGACGGGTGCCTCGGCCAGGTGGTCGGCGCGGTCCACGAGTCCGGCGGCGCCTGCGTGATCACGGCCGACCACGGCAACGCGGACAACATGCTCGAGCCCGACGGTTCGCCCAACACGGCACATTCTCTGAACCCGGTCCCGCTGATCGTCACGGCGGACGTGCCCGCGCTGCGCGACGGCGGCATCCTTGCGGACGTCTCACCAACGGTGCTCGACCTGCTGGGCGAGGAGCAGCCGGCCGAGATGACCGGCAGGTCGCTGATCGACAGCTGAGGCGGGCGCCGAGGCCGGGCGTTGGGGCACGCGAGCGGAGGGCGCCCCGAAGCGAGGCGCGGACTTCGCTTTGTTGATTTGGGCCGCGTATACCAGCCCAGATCAACAAAGCGACGCGAGAACCCGCCTCGCGCCGCCGTTATTGCTGCAGCATCAGCGCGCCACCGTCCGCCGGTAGCGGTTCGTGGCCAGCACCGAGAAGACGGCCGCGATTCCGAGGCACCAGAGCACCGCGAAGTAGATGTCGGTTCCCGCGGGCGTGCCGAGCCACAGCGAGCGCAGCGCGTCGATCACCGTCGTGATCGGGTTCGCGTTCGCGATCGCCTTCAGCACCGCCGGCATCGAGTCCGTCGGCACGTAGGCGGACGACACGAAGGTGAGCGGGAAGATGACGATCGTGATCATCGCCGAGGCCGACTCGGGCGAGGACGCGATCAGCCCGAAGAAGCAGTAGACCCACGACATCGCGTAGCCGAACAGCAGGATCAGGCCCACGCCGCCCGCGATCTTCGCCGCGGTCGAGCTGAAGTTGAAGCCGACGATGAAGCCGCAGATGAGCATCGTGACCAGCGCGATCACGTTCATCGCCACATCGCTCGTGGTGCGGCCGGCGAGCACGGCGGAGCGCGACATCGGCAGCGAGCGGAAGCGGTCGATCAGCCCCTTGCGCAGGTCGTCGGCGATGCCCAGCGCGGTGGCGTAACCGGTGAAGGCGATCATCTGGACGATGATCCCCGGCAGGAAGAAGTCGATGTAGTCGAAGCCGGGCGTGTTGATCGCCCCGCCGAACACGTACGTGAAGAGGATCACGAACATGATCGGCTGGAAGGTCACGCCCACCAACATGTCGGGGTTGCGCGGCAGGCGCCGCAGGTTGCGCTCGGCCAGCAGCAGCGCGTCGTGGACGGTGCCGGGGATCACGCCGCGGCCTCCGCCTTCTCGGGCTCCTGCTCCTCCGGGTCCTCCTCCGCGGCGTGGCCGGTCAGCGTGAAGAACACGTCGTCGAGCGTCGGGCGCCGCACGCTCAGGTCGGCCACGTCCACGCCGGCGTCGTCGAGCCGGCGCAGCGCCTCCACGACGGTGCCGTCCCGGCGCGACACGGCGGCGCGCAGCACGCCGTCGCGCAGCACCGGTTCCTCCGAGGCCACGGGCGCGATCGCCGCGCTGGCGGCCTCGACCTGCGACACGTCGCCGAGCCGCACCTCGAGCCGGTCGCCGCCCACGCGGTCCTTCAGCTCGGCGCCGGTGCCCTCCGCGATCACGGTGCCGTGGTCGACCACCGCGATCTGGTCGGCCAGGTGATCGGCCTCGTCGAGGTACTGGGTGGTGAGGAGCACGGTGGTGCCGCCGGCCACACGGTCGGAGATCGTCTCCCAGAGACCGATCCGGCTGCGCGGGTCGAGGCCGGTGGTGGGCTCGTCCAGGAACAGGATCGGCGGGCGGGCGATCAGCGCGGCTGCCAGGTCCAGCCGGCGCCGCATGCCGCCGGAGTAGGTGCCCACCAGCCGGTCCGCGGCGTCGAGCAGCTCGAAGCGCTCGAGCAGATCGTGCGCGCGTCCTCGCGCGTCGTTGCGGCTCAGCCGGTAGAGGCGGCCGAAGAGCACCAGGTTCTCGCGTCCCGTCAGCGATTCGTCGACCGCGGCGTACTGCCCGGCGAGCCCGATGAGCTTGCGCAGCTCGGCGGCATCCTTGACGACGTCGAGGCCGTGCACGCGCGCCGTGCCGCCATCGGGGCGCAGCAGCGTGGTGAGGATCCGGACGATCGTGGTCTTGCCGGCGCCGTTCGGGCCGAGCAGGCCGAGGACGGTCCCCTCTTCCGCGAACAGGTCCACGCCATCGAGTGCACGCACCTCGCCGTATCGCTTCTCGAGTCCTTGGGCTTCGATGGCGGCCATTCCCACAAGGTAGCGAGCGAACGTGCCAGCTTCCGGGGTCCCCTCAATCGGGGGTACGGAGGTGGAGCATCGTGCTCGTGTCCGCGAAGCCGGCCCGCTCGTAGACGCGCGCGGTGTCGTCGTCGCCGGGCGTGAGCAGCGTGAGCGTGGCCCCCTCGGCGAACGCCTCGCGGGTGGCCGCGGCCGTGAGTGCGCCGGCGATCCCCCGCCGGCGATGGTCTTCGAGCACCCCGACTCCGACGATCTCGCTCAGACCGTCGAGCACGCGCGTCCAGCCGGCGCCGCCCACCACCTCGCCGTCGACAACGGCGGCGACGATGCGGCCGCTCGACGCGTCGACCTCGTCGTCGCCCGGCGGCCCCTCGCCGAACGCGGCGCGGGTGGCGGTCATCGCGGGCCTCACCAGCGGCGAGCCGGCCTCCACACGGACGATCTCGGCGGGCGACTCGCAGCCGAGCGGCGCCGAGCACGTCATCACCCGCAGCCGTGCCTCCACCTCGAACCCGGCAGGCGCCAGGGCGGCCTCCACCCACGGGAAGCACGGCTCGACGAACTCGAGCCGCGGGACGAGCCCGCGCTCGCGCGCGGCGGCCACGAGCTCGGCGCCGTCCCCCGACTCGGCCCCCTCCGCCGGTATCGCGTAGTTCAGGTAGGCGTGATCGCTGAACGGGCTCAGGTAGAGCACGTACGAACCGGCCTGAACCGCCTCCCGCTCGGCCGCCACGACCGAGCGCAGGTAGCTCTGGGTGCGTGAGTCCACGGCCCGCAACGCTACCTCCGGCACGTCGTACTGCGCCTGGTTCCATATAAGTTGACAAGAAGGCGCTTAGATTTCTATACTCGGAAGCACAGAACCCCCTTCCGCTATGGAGGTACGACATGGCGCTTCTAGTGAAGCCAGAGCCGTTTTCCACAGAGTTCAACCGCCTGTTCGACACGCTCTTCCAGCCCGTCAACAGCTCGCAGCGCTGGGCCCCGGCCATGGATCTGGTCGAGGCCGACGATCACTTCGTCCTCAAGGCCGACCTTCCGGGTCTCGGCGACGACGACGTGAACATCGAGGTCCAGGACGGCACGCTCACCATTTCCGGCGAGCGCAAGTCCGAGACCGAGAAGCGCGAGAAGGGCTGGTACCGGGTCGAGCGCT
>DATNBJ010000293.1:0-4747 GCA_035572055.1 Thermoleophilaceae bacterium
GACGACGTGGTGCGCCGCATCACGCCGAAGACCAAGGCGATCATCGCGGTCCACTTCTGCGGCTACCCGGCCAAGGTCGTGGAGCTGCGCAAGATCTGCGACGAGCGCGGCCTCGTCCTCATCGAGGACGCCGCCCAGGCCGTGGGCGCCAGCGTGGCCGCCGACGGCACGCGCGCCGGCAGCGTGGGCGATCTCGCCTGCTTCAGCCTCTTCAGCAAGAACCAGCTCTGCGTGGGCGAGGGTGGCGTCGTGACCACCCCGAGCGAGGAGCTCGCCACGAAGGTGCGCTCCCTGCGCTCGCACGCGATGACGAGCGTCACCTGGGACCGCCATCGCGGCTACGCCGAGACCTACGACATCATGGACGTGGGCTTCAACTACCGGCTCGACGAGCCCCGGGCGGCGCTGGCGCTCAGCCGACTGCCGCGCCTGGCGGCCGACATCGAGTCGCGGCGAGAGCTCGCGCGCACGTACCGCCGCCGGCTGGCCGGTCTCGACGGCCTCGAGCTCGTCTGGAGCGACGAGGACGTGGAGCACGCCTCGCACTTCGCCTTCCCGGTGGTCTTGGCGGACGAGCCGACGCGCGACCGCTTCCGCGAGCGCCTCTCGGACCTCGGCGTGCAGACCACCTGGTATCCGGCCGTGCACCGCTTCACGGACTACGTCGAGAACTTCGGCGAGCTGTCGCTTCCGAACGTGGAGGCGGCCGCCCAGCGTCATTGCGCCCTGCCGATGTCGGCTCACCTCAGCCAGGAGGAGATCGACATCGTCGTGCATAGCGTCGAGGAGGCCCTCGCGGACCTCCCCGACGCAGCTGCTGCCTAGTCGTCCCGTCTAGGCGGCTTCCCCGCCCCGCCGCGGCGTCCTAGCCGCGGTAGGTGTTCGTGAGATTGCGGACCGAGTCCGTGTACGCGCCCTTGGGCGATCCATCGCTCTTGATGGCCCCGAAGTTGGCCTCACGGCCGTTCGGATCGTTCGCCATATCGCGCTGCTCGAAGATGTAGATCTGCGCGATTCGCGGATAGGACTGCTTCAGGTCCAGGATCGCACTCCGCATGGCGTCGCCGGCCTGCTGGTAGGTCATGCAGTTCGGCCAGTTGTAGTTCGAATCGAGGCACGTCCCGTTGTTGGTCGAGATGCCGTACTCGGTCAGGAAGAACGGCAGCGTCGTGTCGCCGTGGCGAGAGACGTCGGCCACTGCCCGGTCCATGATCGGCTTGTAGCGGCCCTGCGGCCCGTACGGGTGCGCCGACCAGCCGGCGACGTGCTTGTTCAGGTCAGGCACGGCGCTGAACATGCCGTCCACCCACTGCGAGCAGCCGCAGCCACCGTTGTCGGCGATCGCGAGCAGGCCCACGCTCGAATTGGCGGCGCGGATCGCGTCCGCGGCGTCCCTGGCGCGCTGGGCGTACTGCTGGGCGCGAGCGATGTAGCTCGAGCCCGAGCTGACGCCGCCGAACTGATAGCTCATGTTGGTCTCGTTGCCGAACTCGATGTAACGCACGGCCAGGGCACCGTCGCTGCGGCCCTGCCAGAACGTGCCACCCGGACCCACTGCCTTCGCCCAGCCGGCAAGGCTCTGCGCCTCGGACTGGCTCGGGATGCGGCCCGGGAACTCGGCCAGCAGGAGTGCCTGCTCGCCCTTGGCGGCCAGACCGGCCACCTGGCTCTGGACGCTCGACACCGAAGAGCCGATCTGGAACGGCACACGCACGACCTTGGGGTGCAGGTTTGCCTTGTCGGTCAGCCCGGCCTCCCAGGACGCGGCGGGTCCGGAGACCATGCCCACGGTGAATCCACCGACCGGAGGCAGCGCCGGCGGTGCGGCCTCCTGGCACTGCTGCTGCGGTGCGGGCTGCTGAGCCGGCGCCTTCGGGGTGCTCTTCCGCTTCTTCGACTTCTTCTTCTTGGTCGAGTGCTTCTTCGTCGAGTGCTTCTTGGTCGACTTCTTCTTCTTGACGACCTTCTTCTTCGTCACCTTCTTGCCGTGCTTCTTGATCGTGTGCTTCTTGACGACCTTCGGCTTGTGCTTCTTGACGACGCGCTTCTTGGCCTTCTTGTGCTTCTTGTGCTTCTTGTGATGACGCGCCTTACGGTGCTTCTTGGCCTTCTTCTTCTTGGCCTTGGCCTTCGCCTTGGACTCGCTCGACGGCGTCGAGCCGGTGCCCGAGGGGCTGGAGCCCTGGCTCACCGAAGGACTCGAGCTGCCGCTCGTGCTCGAGCCAGGCTTGGTGCTACCGCCGCTGGTCGTAGTGCCGGAACCGCTCGGCGTGGTGGTGGTTCCGCCGCCGCCGCCGGTGGTCGTGGTTCCGCCACCGCCGCCACCGCTGCCACCCGACCCACCCGACGGCGGTGTGGTCGTGGTGCCACCGGGAGTGGTGGTGGTGCCGCCGGGGGTGGTCGTCGTGCCACCCGGGAGAGGGGGAAGAGGAAGCGTGACGGTGGTGACGCCGGGGACACCGACCGAAAGATCGCTCTTGCGAGCCTTGACCTTGGCTCGAGACTTCTTCGTCCGCTTGCTGCAGACCGCCTTCTTGGAACGCTTCTTCTTTTTCTTCTTAGCGACGACGGCGTGCGAGTCGCCGCTGGCCGAGCTGGCGGCGCCGGAAGCGGCAAACGCTGACGCGAAGCCGGCCGTCGGGGTCACGAGCAGGGCAAGCAAGCAGGCGACTGCGCGCCTGTACGCGCTAGGCGACATAGAGAGGGCTCCGTTCCTACGTTGGGGTACTGGAGGCGTCGGGCGCGGCCTCCCACCTATCCCTTGGCTGGCCCGACGGCTAGAGCGACTATCCCCGCTGGGGGTGAGCCCTAAACAGGGGAACCGACAGGCCGCGTTTCCGGCCTGAGCGCTGTGCGTGCTTCAAGCACGAACTGCCCCATCTCGCCTATGTAGCGCTCAAAGGAGAGTTCCTCGGCGCGGCGGAAAGCTGCCTCGACTCGCGCGGCTGTTGCATCGCCCCTGGACGAATGATCGAGGGTCTCGGCCAGCGCGTCGGCACATGCATCGGCGTTCTCATTCGGGAAGAAAAGGGCCTGCGAGCCCTCCTCCAGCGCCTCGGGCATGCCTCCGGTACGCGATGCCACCACGGGGATGCGGGCCAAAGCACCCTCGAGGAGCACCAACCCGAAGGGTTCCTCCCAGGTTGAGGGTACGAGCAGCACGTGTGAGCGCTCCAGGACGCGTCCGATGCCGTCCTTGCCGAGCGCGCCGAGCATCTCCACGCAGTCGGCGATCCCCAGCTCGGCGGCCAGGCGATCGAGCTCGGTGCGCATGGCCGGCTCGCAGCGGCCCGCCAGCACGAGCTTGGCGTCGATGCCGTGGCGGGAGCGCAGGCTGGCGAGCGCACGGTAGGCGACGTCCGGGCCCTTCTCCCACTCCACGCGCCCGACGAAGGCGATCGTGGGCCGGAAGCGGGGATCCCGGCGCAGGCTGGACCAGCGCTCCGGCTCGGGGATTCCGGGGTAGATCACGCTCTCGTGGGTG
Organism: Thermoleophilaceae bacterium; assembly: GCA_035572055.1. Taxonomy (GTDB): domain Bacteria; phylum Actinomycetota; class Thermoleophilia; order Solirubrobacterales; family Thermoleophilaceae; genus JAICJR01. The sequence continues at coordinate 3,485 of DATNBJ010000293.1, forward strand.
GGGATGAGCGTGGGCGGCACGCCCGACACGCTGCGGGTGGACTCGCTGTTCCAACAGATGGCCGCCGATGCGGGCGTGGCGACCTCAACCTGAAGTTGAGGTAGATGGTTGACGAGGCGCACCCCGTAGCCCCAGAGCGCGCGTATCCCGTGCTCGCCCGGGAGCAGATAACGGACGTACGCGTCGGATTTGTACATGCGGCCGAGCCAGTGCTCGCCGACGCTGTACGCGATCGGAATGCCGCTCAGCTCCGCCACGCGGAGCGCCGCATGGGGAATCCCGACGCCGTTCCAGACGAAGATCAGATCGGGCTCCAGGCTGTCCAGCGTCCGCTGCATCACGGCGATCCCGCGGGCGGCGGCGCGCGGCGCGGCGAGGGTGGACAGCTTGCCCTGGCGGAGGAACGGGAGCTCGCGGAGTATTCGGGGGTCAGGCGGGCACTCGTCACGCCGGAGCGTCGAGGTGAGCACGTGGACGTCGTGCTCCTCGCCGAGCCGGCTCATCGTGGCGGCGCAGCGCGCCTCGTAGCCGCCGGCGACTATCGGTGGAAACAGGTTGCTGACGGTGAGAATCCGCATGTGCACAAGCGCGAGCGAGCCGGTGCTCTTGCGACGCGCTCCCCCGCGTCAAGCCCCGATTTGGTGATGCAGCTAGCTTATGACGATTCCGCCGTCTTCGCATGAGAATGCGGAAAATGGCGTGTAATGACTCAAGCTGAGCTCGAGGTTCAGCCTTGAGGTCGGTCTAGGTTGCCGAGCGGCGTCCGCTGCGCCGTCGAGCCCGCCGGACGGCGCAGATGGCTATGGCGATCGGGCCGGCCGCGCCGCCCGTGTTCCCTCACGACCGCGGCAAGGAAAGCGTCGATCTGGGCCATGTAGTTGTCGAAGCTGAACTGCCGCGCGCGCTCGAACGCCCGCGCCGTGCGGTCCTCGGTCTCGCGCGTGTCGGTGAGCACCCGGGCCAGGGCATCGGCGCACGCATCGGCGTCGCCGATCGGGAAGTAGAGCGCGTGCTCCTCCTCGCGCAGGCCCTCCGGCATGCCGCCGCTGCGTGAGGCCACGACCGGGACGCGGGCCAGCCCGCCCTCGAGGCAGACGCCGCCGGACGGCTCCTGCCACGTGGACGGCACCACGAGCGCCGAGGCGCCCGCGAGCATCTCGCCGACGCCGGGCTGGTCGAGCTGCCCGAGCAGCTCCACGCGATCCTCGATGCGCAGCTCCCTGGCGAGCCGGTCGAGCAGCAGCAGCTCCTCGGGAGTCCCGC
>DATNBJ010000294.1:0-4502 GCA_035572055.1 Thermoleophilaceae bacterium
CGGGTGCGTCAGCTCCGCGGCCCAGAAGCCAACGGGCCAGCCGAGCGTGGTCGACACCGCGGGGTTAGCCACGACGATGAGCACTCGCTTGGGCCTTGACGTCACCAGGTCCTGCTTCACGTGATGCTCCGGCACATCCGCCTCCTCGGTTAGGCTGAGCCAGTCAATATGACTACTGGTCCGTCAAGTAAAGAAACTGTTACAGCTCGTCGCTCACCCGGTCGTCCCCGCCGCGAGTCGCTCGACACCGAGCTGCTCGACGCGGCGCTGACCGAGATGTCGCGCGTGGGCTACGTGCGCATGAACCTCGACTCCGTGGCGGCACGCGCCGGCACGACCAAGCCGACGCTCTACTCCCGCTACCCCTCGAAGGAGGCGCTGGCCACCGCCGCGCTCGAGCACATGCGCCGGCGCACGCCGCGGCCGCCGCTGACGGGCGACGTGCGCCAGGACCTGGTCGAGGAGCTGAACCGCTTCCGCCAGGGCGCGCTACGCCCCTACGGCATGTCGATGATCGGCACGGTGCTGGCCGAGGAGCACGAGCACCCCGAGCTGTTGCGGCTCTTCCGCGAGCACGTGATCGCGCCGCGCCGGCAGACCCTGCGCCGCATCCTGCGAGCCGCGCGAAGGGACGGCCGGCTCACAGCCGACGCGGACATCGAGCTCGGCATCTCGATGATGGTGGGCTCGCTGTACGCGCTCTACTCGGCCGGCAACCCGGTGAGCCGCGACTGGGCGGCGCGGGTGGTGGACGCGTGGCTCCGCGCGAACGGCGCCAAGGCGCGGCACGAACGGCAGCGATAAGGATCGTGCGGCCTGTGCTACCCCGGACTGTGTGGATCTGCCTTGGTATGCCAGGGCAGATCCACACACTTCCGTCGCTGTGCTGACTTACCCACCCATACGGTGGGCAGATCAGCACAGTCCGAAGTAGCACACCCCTTCGAAACCAACCGGTTATCGCTGCCGTTCGCCGGCGCCGAAGACTGCGCTAAGAGCCGTTCAGCCGGACCGGCAGCATCTTGAGCTGATTGATGAACGGCGACTCGGCCACCGCCGTGCGGCCGGCCGGCTCCATGGTCGGGTAGCGCCTCAGCGTCTCCTCGAACAGGATGTTCAGCTCCAGCCGGGCCAGCGCGGCGCCGAGGCAGAAGTGCCGGCCGCCGGCACCGAATGCCTGGTGCTCGGGGTTGCGCGTCACGTCGAAGCGGTCCACGTCCTCGTAGCGCTCCTCGTCGCGGTTCGAGGAGACGTACCAGAGCACCACCTTGTCGCCCTCGCGGATCTGCTTGCCGCGGAGCTCAACGTCGCGCGTGGCGGTGCGGCGGAAGTGGGCGAACGCCGGGAACATCCGCAGCGACTCCTCCACGGCGCTCGAGATCAGCGACGGATCGTCGATCAGCTTCTGGCGCTCCTCCGGGTTCTCCATCAGCGCCTTCATGCCACTGCAGTAGGTGGCCTTGGTGCTGTCGTTGCCGGCGGCCACCAGCAGGAAGAAGCCCATCACGATCTCGTGCTCCTCGAGCTTCTCGCCGTCCACCTCGGCGTGCACGAGCACGCTCGTCAGATCGTCGGTCGGGTTCTCCCGCCGCGCTGCGATGAGCTTGCGGCAGCGCTCGAAGATCTCGGGGATCTCGTGCTCGACGATGCCCTCGATCCCACGCGGGTTCAGGTCCGGGTCGCCGGCGCCGAGCGCGGCGTTCATGAGCTGCGCCCAGATCGCGTCGTCCTCCTCCGGGATGCCCATGAAGCTGCCGATCACACGCGAGACCACCGGCTGTGCGACGTCGGCGACGAGGTCGCAGGTCTCCCGCCCCTCGAGGCGCTCGAGCACGCCCACCGTGATCTCCCGGATCGCGTCCTCGTGGGCTGCGATCCGCTTCGGCGTGAAGCCGGCCTGGAACAAGGCCTTCAGGCGGTCGTGCTTCGGCGGGTCCATCCCGATGAACATCGCCTGCACGAGCTCGACCGGGAACACCCCCGTGGCGAGCGTGATGCCCCCTCGCGCCGACGAGTAGGTCTCCCAGTCGCGGCTCACCGCGTGGATGTCGTCGGCCTTGGTCAGCGACCAGTAGCCGGTCTCGTGGGGGTACTCGGGGATGTGGCTCGTCCAGTGCACGGGGCACTCGTGGCGGAGCTGCTTGAACAGCTCGTGAGGCGGCCCGTTGCTCCACGACTCCCGCTCGACGACGAGCCTCTGCTCAAGATCGGTGTCGGTCCGCGCGTCTGACATACCGTCCGTATGTGGGATACTAACAGTATGGCGACGAGCGTGGCGCGCAGGGCCGAGTACGCGGAGGCGACACGGCGCGGCCTGCTCGATGCCGCCCGCGAGCTGTTCGCGGCCGACGGGTATGTGGATGTGTCGATCGACGAGATCTGCCGTCGCGCGCGCGTGACCAAGGGCGCGCTCTACCACCACTTCAAGGACAAGCGCGACCTGTTCGCCGCGGTCTTCGAGGAGGTGGAGCGCGAGTGGGCCGACGAGCTCGCGGAGCTCGTGGCCGAGGAGCGCGACCCGCTCGAGCGGATCCAGATCGTGGGCGACGCCTTCCTCGACGCCTGTCTCGATCCCGCTCGCCAGCGGATCATGCTGCTCGACGGCCCGTCGGTCGTGATGTGGGAGGAGCTGCGCCAGATCGACGCCGGCCGCGGCTTCGGGCTGATCGCCACTCTGCTCACCGACGCGATGGACACCGGCCAGCTCGAGCCTCAGCCGGTCGGACCGCTCGCCCACCTCATGCTCGGGGCGATGCACGAGGCCAGTCTCGCCATCGCTCGCGACAAGGATCCCGTGCGGGCGCGTAAGAGGATCGGCGCCGCGCTCAACCGCCTGGTGCAGGGACTCGCCCCGCGATGAGCGTGCACTACGAGGCCGAGGACCGGGTGGCCGTCGTGACGATCGACCGGCCGGAGGTGGCGAACGCGGTGGACCGCCCCACCGCCGACGCGCTCGTCGACGCCTTCAGGAGCTTCGACGCCGACGACTCGCTGGCGGTGGCGATCCTGACCGGCGCGAACGGAACATTCTGCGCGGGCGCGGACCTGAAGGCGATGCGCGCGGGCGACGCCGAGCGCGTGGTCCGCGTTCAGCCCGACGGCGACGGTCCGGTGGGCCCGACGCGCATGCTCCTGTCGAAGCCGGTGATCGCCGCGGTGGAGGGACACGCAGTGGCGGGCGGTCTCGAGCTGTCGATCTGGTGCGACCTGCGCGTCGCCGCCGAGGACGCCGTGTTCGGCGTCTACTGCCGGCGCTGGGGCATCCCGCTGATGGACGGCGGCACCGTGAGGCTGGCGCGCCTGATCGGCCACAGCCACGCGCTCGACCTGATGCTCACCGGGCGCGGCGTGTCGGGCGAGGAGGCGCAGCGGATGGGCCTCGCGAACCGCCTCGTCCCCAGCGGCCAGGCCCTCCCCGCCTCGATGGAGCTGGCGCACCAGCTCGCCGATCTTCCCCAGGCCGCTCTGCGCAGCGATCGGCTCTCCTCATACGAGCAGTGGCCGCTTCCGCTGGAAGAGGCGCTGATGTCCGAATACCGACATGGAATGGCCACTTTGAGCACCGGTGAGCTCGTCGGCGGCCTCGAGAGCTACGCTTCCGGCTCGTGGCGTGACGCCTCCGGCTCGATGCACTAATTTGTGCAAAAGAGCTGTCCCCCGACGGCCGGGAGGAGGTGAGAGATGAGGGCCAAGACGAGGTTGACCGTCCCGCTCGTACGGGACGGCGGCGGAGAGCTTCGAGAGACCACGTGGGACGACGCGCTGGCGCGCGCGGCCACGGGCCTCGACCAGGCTCGCGCCGCGGGCGCGCAGTCGTCGTTCGGCATGTTCTCGTGCTCGAAGGCGACCAACGAGATGAACTTCGTAGCGCAGAAGTTCGCGCGCCAGGTCATGGGGTCGAACAACATCGACTCCTGCAATCGAACTTGACACGCTCCGAGCGTCGTCGGTCTGGCGGCGGTGTTCGGGGCGGGCGGCGGTACGTCGTCCTACACGGAAATCGAGGAGACGGACGTGGTGATGCTCTGGGGCTCGAACGCCCGAGCCACGCACCCGATCTTCTTCCACCACCTCCTCAAGGGGGTGCACAACGGCGCGTGGCTCGCCGTCGTCGATCCCCGCCGCACCGCGTCGGCGGCGTGGGCGGACCGCTGGCTCGGCCTCGACGTGGGCGCCGACGTCGCGCTCTCGAACACGATCGCGCGCGAGATCATCCACGCCGGCCTCGTCAACGAGCGCTTCGTCGAGCGCTCCACCACCGGCTTCGAGGCGCTGCGCGAGAACGTCGAGCCGTGGACGCTCGAGGAGGGCGAGCGCGTCACCGGCGTCCCGGCCACCGCCATCCGCGAGCTCGCGCACGCCTACGCCCGCGCCGACCGCGCGATCCTGTGCTGGACGCTCGGCATCACCGAGCACGTCACGGCGGTCGACAACGTCCTCTCGCTCATCAACCTGGCGCTGCTCACCGGCCACGTGGGCCGCTACGGCTCGGGGCTCAACCC
>DATNBJ010000295.1:0-3425 GCA_035572055.1 Thermoleophilaceae bacterium
GTCCCGCTCGCGCTCTGGTGCGTCCGCCACCATCTGGACGACTACCCCGAGGCGCTGTGGACCGCGGTGGGGGCGTTCGGCGATGCGGACACGCTGGGCGCCATCGTGGGCGGTATCGTGGCGATGCGGGATGGGGGACGCGGCGTGCCCGAGGAGTGGCGGCGGGCGCGGGAGTCGCTGTCGGTGTTCACGCGGTACGGGTAGGGACCTGAAAGGACCAGTCATGAAGCGGAAGCAGATAGTCACGATAGCCGTGACCGCCGCAATGCTCGCTGTCCTGGTCGCCACGGCGATGTCGGCGCAGGACAAGTACGGACTGAAGACGTCCAGCGGCATCGCGTTCTCGGACTTCCGGGGGTACGAGAGCTGGGCGGTCGTCTCCAGCGCCCAGACCGACGAGGTGCTGAAGGTGATCGCCGCCAATCCGACGATGATCGATGCCTACCGGGCCGGCGTTCCCGGGAACGGCTTGCCGTTCCCGGACGGCTCCAAGATCGCGAAGCTGCAATGGAGCCAGAAGAAGAGCACCGAAGCCCCGTTCGTCGTGAACGTGCCGGACAAGTTCGCGCAGGCGTTTCTCATCGAGAAGAACAGCAAGCGATTTTCGGACAGCGGCGGCTGGGGCTACGCGCTGTTCAACTACGACGCGGCGGCCGACACGTTCGCGCCCGATCCGAGCCCCGCCAACTGCGGGCACGCGTGCCACTCGGCGGTGACGGCGAAGGATTACATCTTCCACGCGTACCAGAAGCGGTGAACCGTAGAGCCGATAGAGCGTGACCCACCGCGCGCCCTGGGAATGCACGTTCGCGAAGGAGGAGCCGAGCCGCTGCCTTCCCGGCAAGAGACCGCGTACGGACCGCCTGAGCTGGGCCAGCGTGCGGGGCAGCTGGCCGCGCTACCGCCGCGCATTCTTCAACTTCGACGTGGCGAAGCTCGCACGTGCCGCTCCCGCCGCGTTGCTCCGCAGGCCGGGCGCGCTGAGGAATCGGAAGAAGGTGGCGGCCCTTGTGGCGAACGCGCGGGAGTTCGAGCGCATCCGCGAAGAGCACGGCACGTTCGGGCGCCACCTTCGTACGGTCAAGTCGGGAAAGGATGCGTGCGCAATTCTGCAGGAGCGCTTCAGGCACGTGGGCCCATACACCGCCGAGTTCTACCTGCACTGCGTGGGGCGCTCCGTATATGGCGCGTGAACGTGGCGTGGTCCTGGCCGCCGGGCCGCTGGCGCTCTGGGCGATCGCCGCGTTGCTCGCCGGTGGGGGGAGCCCGGCGTGGGCCGAGGATCGCGATCGTCACCACGACCGGACGATCAACCAGGCGTCCGAGCTGGTCGCGTGGTGCCGGTCCGAGGCGGAGGCCCGCTACATCGCCAAGAACATCACTCCGTACCAATGGACCGCCTCCTACCATGACGACAGCAACGTGCTGTACGTGGATGGGAAGCTGCGCGTTCACAACGACGACGTCGTTGTCCGGTGTCGGATCGCCCGCGGCGCGCGGGTGGAGTACGGAGTCATCGAGATCGACGACCCCAGCTTGTAGGCCACCGACGTCCGGACGGCCGCCTTCACCGCCGCGGATCCAGCGCCTCGTTGAGAGCCTCCCCGGCGAGATTGAACGACAGCACGGTCAGGAAGATCGCGATCCCCGGGAAGAAGGCCATCCACCACGACTGCTGCAGGAAGTTCTGCGCCTGGTTCAGCATGCCGCCCCACGACAGCCGGCTCGGGTCCGAGAGGCCCAGGAAGCGCAGGCTCGCCTCCGACAGGATGGCGGCCGGGATCTGGAGCGAGGCGGTCACCACGATCTGGGCGAGCGCGTTGGGCAGGATCTGGCGCAGGGCGATGCGCGGGTCGGAGGAGCCGAGGCCACGGGCGGCGGTGACGAACTCGCGCTCGGCCAGGGCCAGGAACTGGGCGCGGGTGAGGCGCGCGGTGGTGGGCCAGGAGACGGCGGCGATCACTGCCACCACCAGCCGCAGGTCGGCGCCGAAGATGGCGGCGACCACCAGCACGATCAGGAACTGGGGGACGACCAGCACCCACTCGGTCGCCCGCATCAGGACGGCGTCCACGCGGCCGCGGCAGTAGCCGGCCAGCGTGCCCACCGCGACGCCGATCACCACCGCGCCGAGCGCGCTCAGGAGTCCGACCAGCAGCGACACGCGCGCGCCGTGGAGCACGCCGGAGAGGATGTCGCGGCCCACGTCGTCGGTGCCGAACCAGTAGGGCGCGCCGGGTGGCTGCAGCGTCTCGGGCCGCAGCGCGAGCGGGTCGAACGGCGAGACCCACGGGCCCACCACCGCGATCAACACGAAGAGGCCGGCGCCGATCAGCCCGGCCAGCCCGAGCGGCCGCCGGCGAAGGCGGCGCACGAGGTCGCGACGGGAGGCGCGAGAGCCGACACGGGCGCTCACCCCCGGCTCTCCAGCCGGATGCGCGGATCGATCAGCGCGCAGGCGAGGTCGGCGAGAAGGTTGCCCACCACCACGAACACGGACGTCAGCAGGAGGCCGCCCAGCATCACCGGATAGTCCCGGTGCAGGATGGCCTCGAAGATCAGGCGGCCGAGGCCGGGCCAGGCGAACACGGTCTCGGTCAGCACCGCGCCCGCCACCAGGTGGCCCACGTCGAGGCCCATCACGGTCACCACCGGGATCAGCGCGTTGCGAAGCGCGTGCTTGTAGACCACCACGCGCTCGGCCAGGCCCTTGGCGCGCGCGGTCGTCAGGTAGTCCATGCGGCTCACCTCGACCAGGCTGGTGCGGGTGAGGCGCACGTTCAGCGCGACGTAGCGGGTGGCCAGCGTCAGGGCGGGCAGGATCAGGTGCAGCACCATGTCCCACACCCGCGCGCCGGGCGACATGTTGAACGCGATCGTGCGCATGCCCTGGGTCGGCAGCAGATCGAGACGGATCGAGACGCCGATCAGCAGCAGCTGGCCCAGCCAGAACACGGGCAGCGAGTAGCCGATCAGGCCCAGCAGCATCAGCACGTGGTCGGCCCACGAGCCGGGCCGGCGGCCGCTCGCCACGCCCAGCAGCACGCCCGCGCCGGCCGCGAGCGCCATCGCGGAGCCCATGAGCAAGAGCGTGGGGCCGATGCGGCTCGCCAGCACGTCCCACACCGGCTGGTTGTAGAAGAACGAGTGGCCGAGGTTGCCGCGCGCGACCTCGCCCACGTAGCGGGTGAGCTGCACCCAGCGCGGGGCGTCGAGGCCGAAGCGCTCGCGCACCTGCTTCACGTAGTCCGGCGGCGCCGGGTAGTCGCCGACGAGCACCTGGACGGGATCGCCGGGGGCGAGCTGCACGATGGCGAAGCCGAGCAGGATCACGCCCAGCACCAGCGGGACCAGCGCCAGCAGGCGCCGGGCGAGGAAGCCGAGCACGCGCGCGGTCGCTCAGCCGCGCGGGGCGGGAGCGCGGA
>DATNBJ010000296.1:0-2458 GCA_035572055.1 Thermoleophilaceae bacterium
CCGGCGATCCGGATCGAGCCGCGAGCCGTGAGCGACAAGTTGCGCAAGGCGGCCGAGTCGATCGGCGACTACGAGCTCGTCTGCCTGACGAGCCCGAACGGCGCGGCCCTCCTGATGGACGCGCTGGCCGAGCTGGGCAGGGACGCGCGCGCCCTGGGCGGGGTGACGGTTGCGGCGATTGGCCCCGCCACCGCAGCCGAGCTGCAACAGCGTGGCATCCACGCGGACGTGATCCCCGAACGCTCGATCGCCGAGGCGCTGGTCGAGGCGCTCGACGGGATGGATCTCAATGGCAAGCAGGTGCTGATCGCGAGAGCAGCCGAGGCGAGGGACGTCCTGCCCGATGCGCTCAAAGAAAAGGGCGCCGTGGTCGACGTCGTCGCCCTCTACGACACCGTGGCCGAGCCTTTGACCGACGACCAGCGCGACGCCGCCTCACGCGCCGACTACCTGACCTTCACGAGCAGCTCCACCGTGCGCAACTTCATCGAGACCGCCGGCGGGGTGAGCGACGGCGCGCGCGTGGTGTCGATCGGGCCGGTGACGAGCGCCACGGCGAAGGAGCTCGGCCTGGCCGTGCACGTGGAGGCCAAGCAGCACGACATCGACGGTCTGGTGCAGGCGCTCGTCGAGGACGCAACGAAGTGATCGTCAGCCTGCTCACCGACTACGGGCGCGAGGACGACTTCGTGGGCGTCTGCCACGCGGTGATCCTCGGCATCCACCCCGAGGCGCAGATCGTGGACCTGAGCCACGGGATCGCCCGCCACGACGTGCGCCAGGGAGCGATCGTCCTGCGCAACACGCTGCCATACGTCCCGAACGGCGTGCACCTGGCGATCGTGGATCCGCAGGTGGGCACCGAGCGGCGCGCGGTGGCGCTGCGCACCGACGACGGGCGCATCCTGGTGGGCCCGGACAACGGCCTGATGAGCCTGGCCTGGGAGCGCTTCGGCGGGATCGCCGAGGCGGTGGACGTGAGCCGCTCGCCGCACCGGCTCGAGCCCGTATCGGCCACCTTCCACGGGCGCGACCTGTTCGCCCCGGTGGCCGCGCACCTGGCGGCCGGCGCGCTGCTGGCCGAGGCGGGCGACACGCTGGACCCGGACAAGCTCGAGACGATCGCGCTGCCCGAGGCCCGCCGCGAGGACGACACGATCATCGCCCACGTGCTCATCGTCGACCGCTTCGGGAACGTGTCGCTGAACCTCTCGCACGACGAGCTGGCCGGCACCGGCATCGTGCTCGGCGGGCAGGTGGAGCTGCGCGTGGGCGCCGAGCGCTACCTGGCGAACGTGGCGCACACCTTCGCGGACGTGCGCGTGGGCGACATCCTCGTGTACGAGGACTCCTACCGGGCGCTGTCGATCGCGATCAACCGCGGCGATGCCGCCGCCACGATGCAGGTCGCGCCCGATGCCGAGGTGCGCATCACGCCGCGATGATCGGCCGCCCGCGCGTGCACTACCGGGTGACCGACTCGACCAACGAGCGGGCCAAGGACCTGGCTTTGCGAGGTGCGCCGCACGGCACGATCGTGACGGCCGGCGAGCAGACAGCCGGCCGCGGCCGCCAGGGCCGCACCTGGGTGGCGCCGCCCGGCAGCGCACTGCTCCTCTCGGTGCTCCTGAGAGACCTCGGCAAGGCGCAGGCCCACCTCCCGCTGGCCGCCGCCCTTGCGGTGTGCGACGCGTGCGAGCGGGCCGCGCCGGTGAGCTGCCGGATCAAGTGGCCCAACGACGTGTGGATCGATGGGCGCAAGGTGGCCGGCATCCTGATCGAGGGCCGTCCCCAGGAAGGCTGGGCGGTGTTGGGGGTCGGGGTCAACGTGTCCACACGCGGGGGCGAGTTCCCGCCTGAGTTGAGGGATATCGCCACGTCGCTCGGGGCAGCCTCCGGCAGGGCGAGCGCGCCAGCTTCGGACGATCTTCTCGCGCTGCTCACCGAATCGCTCGAAACTCGATTGAGCGACAAGCCGAAGGCGATCGTCGCCGCCTGGCGGGAGCGCGACGCGCTCGAGGGCCGGAAGGTCCAGTGGCAGAGCGGCGAAGGAGTCGCCGACGGCATCAACGAGGACGGCGCGCTCATCGTCCAGACTCCCTCGGGAAGGGTATTCCTGGACGCCGGCGAAGTTCATCTGCGCCGCGGAGTACCCCCATCTGGCGAATTTCAGAAGAGGGGCTAGCGGAAACGCAGGACTAGGTTTAGGGTAGGCCGCAGGCCGGTGCCTGGTGATCCCCCAGGTCCGGCTCCCGATTAGGGGCTCGACAAGTAAAGGTTGTTACTCCCGTAGCTGTCTTGGGGCCGATCATGCGCGCCCGGGGCAGCAACACCCTCCACGGATGCCAGTAATGAACTTCCATATCGAAGATGAGTCCCACAAGGCGGACTCGATCGTGATCAAGCTGCAGGGCGAGGTCGATCTCTACGCCGCGCCCGAGCTGAAGGATCACGTGAA